>JALVZS010000021.1 GCA_027022065.1 bacterium | reverse complement strand
CCGCCGTTAACGTCGTCTTGCCATGATCTACGTGCCCTATCGTCCCTATGTTTACGTGTGGCTTCTTCCTCTCAAATTTCGCCTTCCCCATCTCGTTACCTCCTTTATAAATTTACGCAGCCTTGTTTCTTTTACCTATTATCTCCTGAGCTATATTAGCAGGAACCTCTTCATAATGGCTGAACTGCATGGTAAAGGTGCCCCTTCCCTGGGTGAGGGAACGAAGCACCGTAGCGTATCCAAACATCTCAGCCAGAGGCACAAGGGCATCTATGACCTTTGCGTTCTTCCTCTCTCCAATGTTCTGTATCTTTCCACGCCTGGAGTTGAGATCTCCTATGACCTCTCCCATGTACTCTTCAGGCACGATCACCTCAACCTTCATTATGGGCTCAAGAAGGACTGGATTGGCCTTTGACGCAGCCTCCTTAAACGCCATGGAAGCAGCTATCTTAAAGGCAAGGTCTGAAGAGTCAACCTCATGGTAAGAGCCATCTACCAGCTTTACCTTTACATCCACCATGGGATAGCCAGCAAGAACACCCGTTTCCATAGCCTCCCTTATACCCTTCTCCACAGCAGGTATAAACTCCTTAGGAATCACACCACCTACAATGTGATCTTCAAATACAAAGCCTTTACCAGGCTCCAAAGGCTCTATCTCTATAACCACATGTCCATACTGACCACGACCACCGGTCTGCTTAATGTACTTCCCTTCGGCCTTAGCAGGCTTTTTAATGGTCTCTTTATATGCAACATGGGGTTTACCCACATTGGCATCAACCTTAAACTCCCTCCTAAGCCTGTCAACGATTATCTCCAGGTGTAGCTCTCCCATACCAGATATCAAGGTCTGACCCGTTTCCTCATCGTATTTTACCCTGAAGGAGGGATCCTCCTGAGCAAGCTTAGAAAGTGCGTTTCCGAGTTTGTCCTGGTCCGCCTTTGTCTTGGGCTCTATGGCAACAGAGATAACAGGCTCGGGGAACTCCATAGACTCAAGAACTATAGGGTGCTTAATATCACATATGGTATCTCCAGTTATCACATCCTTAAGACCAACCGCCGCTGCTATATCTCCAGCCCTTACCTCTTTTATCTCCTCCCTCTTGTTGGCGTGCATGCGTAAAAGCCTTCCTATTCTCTCCTTCTTGCCACGTCTGGTGTTAAGGACGGTATCTCCAGTGCTCATCTTGCCAGAGTAAACCCTGAAGTAGACAAGCTGTCCCACAAAGGGATCCACCATCACCTTGAACGCCATGGCACAGAAGGGCTCGTCCTCGCTGGGATGCCTCACCTCTTCCTCCCCTGTTTCTGGATTAATCCCCTTAACAGGAGGCAGATCCACAGGGGAGGGAAGGTAATCCACAACGGCATCAAGAAGGGGCTGCACTCCTTTGTTCTTGAATGCAGCTCCACAGAGCACCGGGAATATATCAAGATTTATGGTACCCTTCCTTATGGCCGCTTTTATCTCTTCCTTGGTTATCTCCTCACCCTCAAGGTACTTTTCCATTATGGTTTCATCTATATCAGCAAGTGTCTCTATCAGCTTTTCCCTGTACTCATAAGCCAGATCCTTTAGGTTTTCGGGAATCTCCTCGTAGTGATACTTGGCACCAAGGGTCTCCTCTTCCCAGATGATAGCGTTCATCTCTATGAGATCCACAACCCCAACGAAATCGGCTTCGGCCCCAACGGGAAGCTGTAGCACAAGAGGCCTTGCTCCAAGCCTCTCCTCTATCATGTTAACAGCGTTGAAGAAGTCAGCCCCAACCCTGTCCATCTTGTTGACAAACACAATCCTGGGAACGCGGTACTTATCCGCCTGACGCCAAACCGTCTCTGTCTGAGGCTCAACACCTCCCACAGCACAGAGCACCGTTATAGCGCCATCAAGCACCCTTAAAGAGCGCTCCACCTCCACGGTGAAGTCTACATGACCAGGGGTATCTATGATATTTATCCTGTGGTTCTTCCAGAAGCAGGTGGTTGCAGCTGCGGTAATGGTGATACCACGCTCCTTCTCCTGCTCCATCCAGTCCATCGTGGCGGTTCCTTCGTGGACCTCACCTATCTTGTGGGTCCTACCCGTGTAGTAAAGGATACGCTCAGTGGTTGTGGTCTTTCCCGCATCTATATGGGCCATCAAACCGATATTGCGTATCCTTTCTATGGGAATCCTTCCCTCGTCAGCCATCTCTCCTTTTACCTCCATTTACCATCTGTAGTGTGCAAAGGCCTTGTTAGCCTCAGCCATCCTGTGGGTGTCCTCTTTCTTCTTTATGGCCCCACCGGTGTTATTTGCAGCATCTATAAGCTCATTTGCTAAACGCTCTATCATAGTGCGCTCTTTACGCTCTCTCGCAGCCTGTATCAGCCACCTAATAGCCAAGGTTATCTGCCTATCAGGAGGCACCTCCATGGGTATTTGGTATGTGGCACCTCCAATCCTCCTAGGACGCACCTCCAAAACGGGCTTTACATTCTCTATAGCCTTATTGAATATCTCTATGCCAGGTGTGCCCGTCTTTTTCTCAATGAGATCCATGGCGGAGTAGAATATCCACTCACAGGTACTTTTATTCCCCCCTCTCATCATGCAGTTGATAAACTTAGTAACTATCTTGCTCCCATACTTGTAATCAGGTCTAACATCCCTCTTCGGCACAGGTCCTTTCCTAGGCATCTCGCTACTCCCTTACTTCTTAGGTTTCTTGGTTCCATACTTGGAACGGGACTGCCTTCTGCCCTCAACACCGGCACAGTCCAAGGCACCACGTATTATGTGATACCTAACACCAGGAAGATCCTTCACACGACCTCCCCTCACAAGCACTATGGAGTGCTCCTGTAGATTGTGTCCTATACCTGGTATGTAAGCCGTTACCTCTATGCCATTAGTAAGCCTTACCCTTGCAACCTTACGCAGAGCAGAGTTAGGCTTCTTGGGCGTCACAGTGTAAACCCTTACACAAACCCCCCTCTTCTGAGGGCATCCCTGAAGAGCAGGTGCTGAGCTCTTCTTTTTCTTCTTTTCCCTGCCGTACCTAACCAACTGATTTATAGTTGGCATACCTTCACCTCCCTGGAAATGCCACAAAGCGGCTTAGCAATATATATATGCGTTAATTAGCTGTCAAGATGCTCCTGCTGCTTTTGCACCTGTAATGGCACCTTTATTTCCGTATCCCTATACCTTCTCATCCCTGTCCCCGCAGGGATAAGCCTTCCCACAATCACATTCTCCTTCAGTCCCCTTAGATAATCTATCTTGCCCTTAACAGCAGCATCAGCAAGAACCCTAGTGGTTTCCTGGAAGGAAGCCGCAGAAATCCAGCTCTCACTCTGAACTGCCGCCTTGGCTATACCCACAAGTATGGGCTTTGCAGTTGCAGGCTTTCCGCCCTCTGCAATTACCCTCCTGTTCTCATCCTCAAACTCAAACCTGTCCACCTCATCTCCGGGAAGGAACTTGGTATCACCGGAATCCTCTATTCTCACCTTCCTGAGCATCTGGCGCACTATAAGCTCTATGTGCTTGTCGTTGATATCAACGCCTTGGGATCTGTAGATCTTCTGTATCTCGTCAACCAGATATGTCCTAACCCTCTGGATACTAAGGGCCTCAAGGAGATCGTGTGGATCAATATCTCCCTCAACCAGCTTATCTCCTGCTCTAACATAGTGTCCGTCCTTTACTATGAGGGACTGAGACTGGGAAACATAGTACTCCCTGGTCTCACCCTCTCCTTTAACCACCACTTTTATCTTACCCCTTGAAGGACTACCAACCTCAACAAAGCCGTTTATCTCAGATATTATGGCCTTCTCTTTAGGCCTTCTTGCCTCAAATAGCTGAACAACCTTGGGAAGACCTCCTGTAATATCCTTTGTCTTAGCGATCTCTCTAGGTATCTTCGCTATAATGTCACCGGGATAGACCACATCCCCTTCCTTAACCACTATGTAAGTTCCAGCAGATAGGGGCTGACGTGCAATGGTCTTGGTCTCCCTGTCACCAGGACCAGGCACCCACCAAGCAAGGTCCTGCCCCTTCTCCACCGTTTCTCTATCCCTAACCTTAAGAATAGCTCCTTTGGGGATGTGATACTCCTTGGCTCCCTCATCTCCCACAATAACTATCTTGGCTCCTTCGTTCTCCACCACAAGTTCGTTGTTCCACTCTCTAGTCTGCACATTCTCAAACTTCACCTTACCAGAGATATCCGCCTTTCTGTAGGCTGCTTTTATGGAAAGCCTGGGGTTAAGCTTCTCATCCTTCTTCTCTATGATGACCCAGTGTATCTTACCTGTAGTCTCATCCAGCTCTTCCTTCATGGTAACGCCTTCAATCACATCACCGAACTTCACCCTACCGGCCACCTCTGAAATGAAAAGCGTGTTGAAGGGATCCCAGGTAACAAGCACATCCCCTGGCTTTACCTCCTGACCATCTTTAACCTTAAGGATTGCTCCATACTCAACAGGGTAGCTCTCCTTCTCCTTGCCCTTCTCATCAATTATCTTAATCTCGCCATCACGGTTGATGGCCACAAGCTCACCGTTTCTGTTGGTTATGACTCTAAGCTTGTGGTACTTCACAAATCCCTGAGTCTTGGCCTCATGATGGGAAATCTCACCGATAGTTGCAGTTCCACCTATGTGGAAAGTCCTCATGGTAAGCTGGGTTCCAGGCTCTCCAATGGACTGGGCAGCTATTATACCCACAGGTTCTCCTATATCCACCAGCCTCCTCTTGGATAGATCCCAGCCGTAGCACTTACGGCAAACGCCGTGGCGGGACTCGCAGGTAAGAACAGACCTCACCCCAACCCTCTTAATACCTGCTTCCTCTATCCTTCTAGCCTTCTCCTCATCTATAATCTCACCAGCCCTCACGATATAGACATCTTCTCCCTCTTCGGCAAAGGGGTCCTTTATGTCTTCAAGGGCCACCCTACCCACTATTCTATCCTTAAGGCTCTCAAGCGTCTTTCCTGCCTCAACCAGAGGCTCCACATAAATGCCCTCAACAGTGCCGCAATCTTCTTCCACCACAATCTCATGGTGGGCCACATCCACAAGCTTTCTCGTAAGGTATCCGGCATTTGCGGTCTTCAAAGCGGTGTCTGCAAGTCCCTTTCTGGCACCGTGGGTGGACACAAAGTACTGAAGCACAGAGAGCCCCTCTCTGAAGTTGGAGGTAATGGGCGTCTCAATAATATCTCCAGAGGGCTTGGCCATAAGACCCCTCATTCCAGCAAGCTGACGGATCTGGGCCATACCTCCACGGGCACCGGAATCCGCCATGATAAATATGGAGTTGAAGTCCTTTGGAGAACCGTCGGGATTGAAGCCATTGACATTCATTATCTCTTCATCCTTGCGCCTCAAAAGCTTCTCAAGCTCCTCCGTCACCTTGCGGGTAGCCTCATCCCATATGGCAATTATTTTGTTGTACCTCTCACCCTTCGTGATCCTTCCCTCAAAGTGATCCTGCTCAACCTTCATAACCTCTTTGAAAGCCTCCTCCACAATCTCATCCTTGGTAGGAGGCACCTCCAGGTCATCTATGGAAATGGAAATGCCGGCTTTGGTAGCGTATTCAAAGCCCATATCCTTAAGTTTATCTAGGAACTCTACCGCCACCGTATTGCCGCCCCTCTTCACCACCTCAAACACCAAGTTCTGTAGCACCTTCTTTGTAAGAACCTTGTTAACCTCTTCAAACTTTATCACAGGAGGCACTATGAGATAGAAGAGCACCCTGCCCACAGTGGTATCGTAGAACTTACCGTTGATCCTCACCTTTATCTTAGCCTGAAGGTGAACAGCCCCCTCCTCGTAGGCAATCCTAACCTCTTCAGGTGAAGAGAAAATCTTACCCTCACCCTTGGCCTTAGCCCTAGGCTTACTGATGTAGTAAAGACCCAACACCATATCTTGGGTAGGATAGTTCAAAGGCTTTCCATGAGCAGGAGAAAGAATATGGTGATTGGCCATTATTTGAGTGTAGCACTCCGTACGGGCCTCAAGAGAGAGGGGTACAAACACCGCCATTTGGTCCCCATCAAAGTCTGCGTTGTAGGGAACACAAACGAGAGGATGTATCTTAATGGCCTTTTCCTCCACCAGTATAGGCTCAAAGGCCTGAATGGATGGTCTATGAAGCGTTGGAGCCCTGTTCAAAAGCACAGGATGCTCCTTCACCACTTCATCCAGCGCATCCCAAACTTCTGGCACCTGCTGCTCTATAAGCTGTCTTGCGCGCTTAAGGGTGGGGGCAATCTGCTTTTCGTATATGAGCTTGTGCATGATAAAGGGCTTAAAGAGCTCCAAGGCCATTATCTTAGGCAAACCACACTGATTCAGCTTAAGCTCAGGCCCAACCACAATCACCGAACGGCCAGAGAAGTCCACCCTCTTTCCAAGAAGATTCTGCCTGAACCTGCCCTGCTTACCCCTAAGAGTATCGGAAAGGGACTTTAATGGCCTTCCATTGGAGCCCTTTATTGGACGGGCCATTCTTCCATTATCAAAGAGGGCATCCACAGCCTCCTGAAGCATCCTCTTCTCGTTGCGGATGATAATTTCAGGTGCTTTAAGCTCAAGCAGCCTTTTGAGCCTGTTATTTCTGTTAATAACCCTTCTATAGAGATCGTTGAGATCGGATGTGGCGAACCTTCCCCCATCCAAAGGCACAAGTGGCCTGAGGTCGGGGGGTATAACGGGAATAACCTCCAGAATCATCCACTCAGGCCTGTTTCCAGACTCAATGAAGGCCTGAACGAGCCTCAATCTCTTTATAATGTCCCTTGCAACCTGAGAGGAAGTGGTGCTCTTGAGCTGGCGCTTAAGCTCATCCTCAAGCTCGTAGAGGTCTATCTTCTTAAGAAGGTCCCTTATGGCCTCTGCCCCCATACGGGCATCAAAGGCATCTCCAAACTGCTCCCTTAAGACCCTGTACCTGGCCTCTGAAAGTATCTCCTTTTCCTTAAGAGGGGTATCTCCAGGATCCACAACAATGTAGGATTCATAGTATATGACCCTCTCAAGATCCTTAACGGAAAGCCCCAGCAGTGTGCCGATCTTACTGGGAAGCACCTTAACATACCAGATATGGGCAACAGGAGCTGCAAGCTCTATGTGGCCCATACGGACACGCCTTACTTTACTTGTGGTAACCTCAACCCCGCACTTATCGCACACTATCCCTCTGTGCTTTATCTTCTTGTACTTGCCACAGAGGCACTCCCAGTCCTTTATGGGACCAAATATACGAGCGCAGAAAAGTCCATCCTTTTCGGGTTTGAATGTTCTGTAGTTTATAGTCTCAGGCTTTTTTACCTCTCCATACGACCACTCTCTTATCTTCTCAGGAGAAGCCAGCTTTATACGAACAGCCTCAATATCTGAGGGATCCTGCGGATATTCATACATAGAAAGGATATCCTCAACCACGAATCATCCCCCCTTTACTTTTTTCTCTTTATTATTTCCACATCAATACAGAGCCCCTGAAGCTCCTTCACCAGAACCCTGAAAGACTCTGGAATACCAGGTCTAAGTATAGGATGACCCTTGATGATCTCCTGATACATCTTGTTTCTCCCAGCAAGATCATCGGACTTTACGGTTAGCATCTCCTGCAGGGTATAAGCAGCACCGTGAGCCTCAAGGGCCCAAACCTCCATCTCGCCAAGCCTCTGACCGCCAAAGTGGGCCTTTCCACCCAGAGGCTGTTGCGTAATGAGGGAGTATGGGCCTGTGGCCCTAGCGTGGATCTTGTCATCAACAAGGTGGTGAAGCTTCAACATGTACATGTAGCCAACGGTAACTGTGTGATCAAAGGGCTCACCCGTTCTTCCATCAATGAGCTTTACTCTACCAGTTCTGGGAAGCCCCGCCTTCTCCAGAAGATCTTTTATCTGCTCCTCGCTGGCCCCATCAAAAACAGGGGTAGACATGGGTATTCCCCTTTCAGAAAGCTTTCTAGCAAGCTCTATGATCCTTCCATCATCAAGCTCATCTATCCACCTGGACTGCTCCTCGCCGTATATGTCCTTCAAAAACTCCCTCACATGCTTTGCAGCCTGCTCCCTGTATTTTTCCAGGATTTCCCCCAGCTTCTTTCCTAGCTCCTTGGCTGCCCATCCCAAATGGGTTTCCAGGATCTGTCCCACGTTCATACGGGAGGGCACACCAAGGGGATTCAACACCATATCCACAGGGGTCCCATCCTCAAGGAAAGGCATGTCCTCTATAGGAAGGACCTTTGAAACAACGCCCTTGTTTCCATGTCTTCCCGCCATCTTGTCGCCCACCTGGAGCTTACGCTTGGTTGCCACATAAACCTTAACGCGCTTCAGAACTCCCGCAGGTAGCTCATCGGGCCTGTAAAGGGCATCTATCATCTCGTCCCTAAGCAATCTTAGCTTTTCTATCTCCTGGTTGGTTTTCTCAACCACCTTCTTGAACCTGTCTTTCTCATCCTTGGTCAGCTTAACCTTTATGTTCCTGATATAATAGCCCGGCAGTTTCTTAAGCACCTCTTCCGTAAGAAGCTCCCCCTCCCTGAGAAGCACCTCTCCTGTTTTAGGGTCAACTATATCGTGCTGAACCGCTTTACCCACAAATATGGGGATCAGCTTTTCGGCCTCAATCTGCCAAAGCACATCGGTCTGCTCCTTAAAGTCCTTCTCAATCCTCTCCCTTTCCTCCTCTATCTGCCTCTCCCTCATAGGATCAGGCTCTGAGGATTTCCTAGAGAAGACCTCAACCCCTATCACAAATCCCTCAACGCCAGGAGGCACCCTTAGGGAGGTATCCTTAACATCCTTCGCCTTCTCACCAAATATGACCCTTATGAGCTTCTCCTCAGGAGTTAGATAGGTATCCCCCTTGGGAGTAACCTTACCTACAAGGATGTCTCCAGGCTTTACCTTGGTCCCTATTCTGACAATGCCAAACTCATCCAGGTTTTTGAGTGCCTCAGTGCTGACATTGGGTATGTCCCTTGTGATCTCCTCAGGTCCCAGCTTAGTGTCTCTAGCCTCAACCTCAAATTCCTCTATATGAATGGATGTGTAAACGTCATCCCTCACCAGCCTTTCCGAAACCAGAATAGCGTCCTCAAAGTTGTATCCCCTCCAGGGCATAAAGGCTACAAGCACATTCTTTCCCAAGGAGAGTTCTCCGTTATCCGTGGAGGGACCATCTGCTATCACATCTCCCTTCTTAACCCTTTGTCCCTTCTCCACAATGGGTTTGTTGTTGAAGCAGGTATTCTGGTTGGAGCGGTCAAACTTCCTGAGGTAATACACATCTATCCCGCCGCCCTCTTCCTCGTCTACAGCTATGATAATCCTTGTTGCATCAACACTCACCACCTTGCCAGAACGCTTCGCCACAACGAGGATTCCGGAATCCTTAGCCACCTTTTTCTCCATCCCCGTTCCCACAAGAGGAGCTTCCGTCCTGATGAGGGGAACCGCCTGACGCTGCATGTTGCATCCCATAAGGGCACGGTTAGCATCGTCATGCTCCAGGAAAGGAATAAGGGAGGCAGAAACACTGACTATCTGTTTGGGAGAAACATCCATAAAGTCTATCTGATCCGGAGAAACAGTAACAAACTCTCCTCCCCTCCTCGCCTGTATCCTATCTTTAGTAAACCTGCCCTCCTTATCTATTGGAGCGTTGGCCTGCGCTATGGTGTACCTCTCCTCCTCAAAGGCACTGAGGTAAACTATCTCATCTGTAACCTTTCCATCCTTCACCCTTCTGTAAGGCGTTTCAATAAAGCCGTACTTGTTAACCCTTGCGTAAACAGAAAGGGAGGTTATCAAGCCAATGTTCTGTCCCTCTGGGGTTTCAATGGGACAGATCCTACCGTAGTGAGAGGGATGGACATCCCTAACCTCAAAGCCTGCACGCTCCCTGGTGAGACCGCCAGGTCCTAAAGCAGAAAGCCTTCTCTTATGGGTAACCTCGGAAAGAGGATTGGTCTGATCCATAAACTGGGAAAGCTGCCCGCTTGTAAAGAAGCTCTTTACTATAGCAGTAAAGGGCTTTGCAGAAAGAAGCTCATAGGGCATCATAGATTCTATATCTTCAATGCTCATCTTCTCCCTTATGGTCTTCTGGATCCTTAAAAGCCCTGCTCTTAACTGGTTCTCAAGAAGCTCCCCAACAGGCCTCACCCTCTTGTTGCCCAAATGATCCACATCATCCACCTGGGCTTGACCAGTTCTCAACTTCATCATGTAGCGAACAACCTCTATTATATCCTCCTTCCTCAGCACCCTGCAGGAAAGAGGAGCCTCCTCTTCGGAAAATCCAAATTTTTCATTTATCTTAAGCCTACCCACTTCAGAAAGATCAAACCTATCAGGATCAAAGAAAAGCCTGTAGAAGTACTCTTTGGCCGCCTCATAGGTAGGAGGCTCACCAGGCCTCATCTTCTTGTATATCTCTTTGAGGGCCTCTTCCTCATTTGTAGCCTTATCCTGTCTAAGGGCCTCCCTTACAGAGGGATCAACAAGATCCCCTTCAACTACCAGTATCTC
Source organism: bacterium (assembly GCA_027022065.1). Classification (GTDB taxonomy): domain Bacteria; phylum Thermosulfidibacterota; class Thermosulfidibacteria; order Thermosulfidibacterales; family Thermosulfidibacteraceae; genus JALVZS01. The sequence continues at coordinate 4,500 of JALVZS010000021.1, read as the reverse complement.
AAAGCTGTCAACCTTTCTCTTAAGCTCCTCCAGCTTCTCAGGGGTTATGGGATCGTTACACTCAATTATCACCTCACCTGTAACAGGATCCAGAATGTCCGTTGCAACAGGCTTGCCCCAGAGATCCTCCTCACTGATAACTATTCTATCAAGGCCTAGTCTCTTCATCTTCCTGTAGTGGTTCTTGGTAATCTTTCTGCCCCCTCTTACAATCACCTCCCCCGTCTCGGGATGCACTATGTCCCTGTTTATAGTCTGACCGATGATGGTCTCTTTAAGCTCCTTTTCAAAACGCTTTCCCCCATCAAGGACATAAACCTTCTCTGTGTCATAGAAGGTCCTTAAAATCTCCTCCTGAGTCATGCCCAGAGCCAAAAGGAAAGTGCTTATAAGAAACCTTCTTCTCTTATCAATCCTTATGTACATCAAACCCTTGCTGTCATACTCAAAGTCTAGCCACGAACCCCTGTAGGGAATTATCCTGCCCAAGATGGAGGGCCTTGAGGAACTTGCCGTTCTAAGCTCCTCAAAGGAAACACCAGGAGATCTGTGGAGCTGGCTTACCACAACCCTTTCAACACCGTTTATAATAAAGGTGTAGTTGTCAGTCATGAGGGGGATCTCACCAAGGTAAACTTTCTGTTCCCTTATGTCTCTTACACTCCTCTCACCTGTAACTTCATCCCTATCGTAGGTTATAAGACGAAGAAGAACCCTTATAGGTGCCCCATAGGTGAGACCCTTTTTCTTGCACTCCTGAGGAGAGTACTTGGGGATGAAAAAGAGCTTCTCGCCGCACCTTTCACAAACTATATTGGGGCCACCAAGCCCCTTATACTCACCGCACTTGCATCTCCACTTGCCTATCTCATAACCCACATATTCCAAACGGGCAGTGCCAGTGTAGTCCTCAATGGGGAAAACGCTTCTGAACACTGCCTCAAGCCCTTTGTTTTCCCTTTTGTCCCAGGGAACATCAAACTGAAGAAACTCGCTGTAGGACCTCTTCTGCAGCTCTAAAAGGAAGGGAGGATCAATAACCTCTTTAATTCTTGCAAAATTCTTCCTCACCATCTCCACCATCCCAACAACCACCCCTTTAAAAAGTTTATACGGGTAGGGGACACTTCTCCCCTACCCTTAAAGAAAATTATTTCTTTATAAGGCCCAAAAACCTTTACTTAATCTCAACCTTGGCGCCGACTTCCTCAAGCTTCTTCTTGATCTCCTCAGCCTCCTCTTTAGAAACACCTTCTTTAATGGGCTTGGGAGCACTCTCAACAAGCTCCTTGGCCTCCTTCAGACCAAGACCTGTAATCTGACGCACCACCTTGATAACCTGAATCTTCTGAGCTCCCACTTCGGAAAGAATAACATCAAAGGAAGTCTTCTCCTCAGCAGCAGGGGCTTCAGCAGCGGCGGCAGCGGCCCCAGGAGCAGCAGCTACCGCTACAGGAGCAGCAGCCGAAACACCAAACTTCTCCTCAAGTTCCTTAACAAACTCGGCAAGCTCAAGAACGGTCATATTCTCAATAAACTTTATAACATCTTCCTTTGTTATCTCAGCCATCTCTTTCCCTCCTTACTGTTGTTGTTCTTTTACCTGTTTAATGGCGTAAAGCACGCCTATAAGGTTGCGCAGGTTAGCTGCAAGTACACCAACAAGGCCGTAAAGTGGGGCCTGAATGGTACCCACCACCTTGGCCACAAGCACCTCTCTAGAGGGCAGCTTAGAAACTTCTACCAACTGCTCCTTGGTAAGGGGCTTACCCTCCAAAACACCTGCCTTGATATCAAAATGCTCAAAATCCTTCTCGTATTTAACTAGGGACTTTATCACACTCACAGGGTCCCCGTAGCAGAAAACAATGGCCGTAGGACCCCTAAAATGCTCCTCCACAGGCTTCAAAACAGTATCCTCAGCGGCTATCTTCGCAAGGGTATTCTTCACCACCTGGACCCTGGCATCAAACTTTTTAAGCTCCTTCCTTATCTGTGTGGTATCCTCAACCGTCATCCCACAGAGATTAACCAATATCTGGGCATTGGAAGAAGAAATCTTCTCCTTAAGATCCTCCACAATCCGTTTTTTCTCTTCCAGCCTTTTGGTCTTAGGTCCCCTCGGTATCAATACCTATCACCCCCTTTCCTGATTTCTCGGGGGTATATCCTCCAACCAGTCTCGGTAGGCAGGGCCGGCCCTATTAAACCCTTGCGGGTACCCACTTTCTTTGACTGATTACCTTCCAATCTCCTCCAGAGCCTGGTTGGGGTCTACCTTTACCCCCGGTCCCATTGTTGAAGACAAAGTTATACTCCTAAAATACTGACCCTTTGCAGCGGCAGGTTTAGCCCTCCAAAGCGCCTCAAGCACTGCCTTTGCATTCTCATAGAGCTTCTCAGTATCAAAAGAGACCTTTCCTATGGGCACATGTATATTACCCGCTCTATCAACCCTAAAGTCCACCTTCCCCTTCTTAAGCTCCTGAACAGCTTTGGCCACATCCATGGTGACAGTTCCTGTCTTAGGATTGGGCATAAGCCCTCTGGGACCAAGAATACGTCCAAGACGCCCCACCAAAGGCATCATATCAGGAGTGGCAACCGCTTTATCAAACTCAAGCCATCCTTCTTTCTGTATTTTTTGCACAAGATCCTCAGCACCTACATAATCGGCGCCAGCCTCTTCCGCCTCTTTTGCCTTCTCTCCCTTGGCAAACACCAGAACCTTTACCTCCTTACCTGTCCCATGGGGAAGCGTAACTGCACCTCTAACCATTTGATCGGCGTGTCTAGGGTCAACACCCAACCTTGCCGCAAGCTCCACCGTCTCGTCAAAGTTTCTTTTGGCTACCTCGCTCATCTTCTTTACAAGCTCAATTGCTTCTTTAAGAGGATACTTCTTTCTTCTGTCAACTAGCTTCAGGGCCTCTAAATACTTTTTCCCTCTTTTCGGCATAACAGCCTCCCACTAAGCGTGGTGTAAGTTTTCAGTCCTCCACTATCTCTATGCCCATACTGCGGGCGGTTCCCTCTATTATCTTCATCGCCTTTTCTATATCATCGGTGTTTAAATCAGGCAGCTTCTGCTGAGCAATCTCCCTAACCTGCGATTTGGTAACCCTTCCCACCTTCTCCCTGAGAGGATCATGGGCCCCCTTTGCAACACCCGCCGCCATCTTCAGAAGAACAGAGGCAGGAGGAGTTTTGGTAACAAAATCAAAAGACCTGTCCTCATACACAGTTATAACCACGGGGATTATTATCCCCTGCTTGTCCTTGGTTCTGGCATTAAACTCTTTACAAAATGCCATTATATTCACACCATGCTGGCCCAGCGCAGGACCAACTGGAGGTGAAGGAGAAGCCTGTCCACCTGGTATCTGAAGCTTGATTTTGGCAATAACCTTCTTCTTAGCCATCTGAAACGACCTCCAACACTAAAGCTTTTCCACCTGCAGATAGTCTAACTCCACAGGTGTAGATCTACCAAATATGCTTACAAGTACCCTCAATTTCTGCTTATCAGGATAAACTTCATCAACCACACCGGTAAAGTTTTCAAAGGGCCCATCTATTACCTTAACATAGTCTCCCTTCATAAACTCTTCTGTGCCAACCCCTCCCTTGCTCCCTATACGCTCAAGAACCTCCTGAACTTCAGATTCAGGTATGGGGGTAGGTTTATTCCCTGTTCCAACAAAACCTGTAACCCAAGGAGTGCGCCTTACCAAATACCAGGTGTCATCATCCAGGATCATCTTTATAAGTATATAACCAGGAAAAACCTTTTTCTTGCTCTGAACCCTCTTCCCCTTCTTAAGCTCCACAACCTCCCTTGTGGGAACAACAATCTCCTCTATTCTATCCTCAAGCCCTTTAGCCTTAGCCCTTTCCAGAATACTCTTTTTAACCTTCTCCTCATATCCAGAGTAGGTATGCACTATATACCACTGAAAAAGCTTACCACCTTCCATTACGCCACCTGCAATATCTTCTCAAAAGGCAAGAATCTTACCTATAAGACGTGAAAACAAAAAGTCAAGTATTCCAAAGTATATAGCTATAAAAATGGTAAAGCTTATAACCCCTATAGAGGCTGCCACAGTTTGTTGCTTATTGGGGAAAACAACTCGCTTAAACTCTGTCTTAGCTCCTTCAAGAAACTCCTTTATCTGCTCAATACTAGCCATGACCAACCCCTATAAACAGAAAAATGGCAGGCCGGGGAGGAATCGAACCCCCAACCACGGGATTTGGAGTCCCGCGCTCTACCAATTGAGCTACCGGCCTGCACCTACCTCACTTCTTTATGTATAGTATGCTTTTTACACCACTTGCAATACTTTCTAAGCTCCAGACGCTCCGGGTGCTTCGTTTTATTTTTGGTTGTTGTATAATTTCTTCTCTTACACTCCGTACAAGCTAAGGTTATCGTCTCCCTCATGGCTTAATCCTCTATAACCTCCGTTACTACTCCAGCCCCCACCGTCTTACCAC
>JALVZS010000020.1:12477-15112 GCA_027022065.1 bacterium | reverse complement strand
TCAGTAAATATGTCCAAGATGATATTTGAATCAACCAAGATCGGCATTATTCCTCTCCCCGGGTTAAAGCCATAATTTCATCCGTAGAAAGCTTAACAGTTCCACGACCTTTCATGTGGTTTATAATAAGCTCTCCCTTGCCTGGTTGTTTTTTCTTAACCAATTTAAGCCCCTCTCCTTCGGGGATGAACTCCACTTCTGTTCCCGGTAACAACCCAAACTTTTCACGCTATTTCTTAGGAATTGTAACCTGACCTTTAGCTGTTATTTTCATGTCCTCACCTCTTAAGGTAAGATTTCTTACTGAGATTCTTACCCTTACGCTTTCAAAGCGTCAACGCTCATATCTTGCCTTTTCCCCCTCCTGGGTGCTAGTTTTCTAGCGGGAGGTGGGGAATGCTTAAGAAACTCGCTGACATTTTTAAGAAGGAAACCTGGGAAGAAAGGTTTCTGGTAGGCAAAAAGAAGGCAGAAAAGCTTTTGGAAAAGCTCAAAAAAGCGGGAAAGACAGAGTTTACTACAGAGGCCCTTGAGCTTATGGAGTTTTACGGCGTGTCCGTTGCAGAATACCAGGTGGTAACAACCAAAGCCGATATATACCGTGTTGCCGAGGAGATGGGACTACCCGTTGTGGTAAAGACCATAGCATCTAAAGCCATACACAGGTGGGATGCAGGAGCTGTCTATGTGGTAACGGACAAAAGGCAGATAGAGGAAGCATATCCACAGGTTCTGGGGGAAATTGCCACGCGCATGCCCTGGGTGGTGCTTGAGGGTATAATGGTACAGGAGTTTGTGCCAGGAGAGGACAAGTGCTGGATAAAGATAACAAGGGAAAAGAAAAACTCTCCGTTTAAGGTGCTCTGGAAAAAGATCGTTAAGGGTAAGGAGGAAAAGGGAGAAGAGAAGCTTGCCAGAAGAGAAGATATGGAGAAGCTTCCCTTTGAGGAGAGTTTTGCGGGGATCTTTGCCTTTGTGCTTCAGTTCGGGGAAGTCCAGAAGATGGAAGCAGACTTCGTAAGGGGAAAAGAGGACTGGATACTGGTTGACTCAAAAGTCTGGCTATTTGAGTAATGGAGAGAACCGCCCTCATAGCTGGAAAGGGAGAGATAGTCCTTGAGGCCATAGAGGCGCTTAAAGAGCCTCTGGTTATATCCCTTGTGGATGAGCCTGAATATCCCTATCATTATAAATTCTCCCCTGGAGAGGTGGGAAGGATACTTAAGGTTCTGAAGAAAGAAAATGTTAGAAAAGTAGCTTTTTTTGGAAAAATAGAAAAAAGGGGAATATTTGGAGGCTACAAGCTTGATCTCAAAGCTCTCAAGCTACTGTCCAGTCTTAGAAGCTTTAGAGATGATGATATCCTTAACAAGGTGGTGGAGGTTTTAGAGAAAGAGGGAATAGAGGTGGTGGATCAGAAGGAGATGCTTTCTCACCTTATCCCTGAAGCTGGCGTTATATGCGGAAAGCTCACGGAAGACATGAAACAGGATATAGCCTTCGGGTTTGAGGTGGCCAAAGCTGTGGGAAGCTACGGAGTAGGACAGACGGTTGCGGTTAAGAAAAGAACGGTAATAGCCATTGAGGCCATAGAGGGAACAGACGAAACCATAAGGAGGGCGGGAAATTACGCCAAAGACTTTGTGGTGGTTAAGGTAAAAAGGCCTATACAGAAAACACTTATGGATCTTCCTGTGGTGGGAGACAGAACCGTGTTTATTGCAAAGGAGGCAGGAGCAAAGGCCATTGCAGTTGAAGCTGGAGAAACCATTGTGACAGAACAGGCAAAAGAGGTAGCAGGTATAGAGAAGGTTACACTCGTGGCAGTAGGAGAAGAGGAGGTAAGAAAATGGCGAGAATAGCGGTGCTTGATGCCTCAACTCTGGGAGACGATGTTGAACTTGAGGGGCTTGCAAGATTTGGAGAATTAGAAATTTTTTCTATAACCAGGCCCGAAGAGAGGCTGAAGAACATCGGTGATGCGGAGATCGTTGTGACAAACAAGGTGGTTATAGATGAGGACGTTATGGAAAAGTGCCCAAACCTAAAGCTTGTTTGTGTTGCAGCAACAGGGACCAACAATGTGGATCTGGAGGCGGCCAGAAAAAGAAATATAGCCGTATGCAATGTGCCAGGATACTCCACCTACAGCGTTGTTCAGCACACCTTCGCCATGTGCTTTTACCTTTTGGAACAGCTCAGATACTACGATGAGTATGTGAAAAGCGGAAAATACGCAGAAAGTCCCATATTTACCAACATAGAGAAGCCCTTTTGGGAGATTAGGGGAAAAAGGTGGGGAATTATAGGTTTAGGCACCATAGGGCATGAGGTAGCCAAAGTAGCCGAAGCCTTTGGATGTGAAGTGATTTACTTTTCCACCACAGGAATAGAAAGGCCAGAGCCTTATCCCAGGGTTTCCCTTGAAGAGCTAATGAGCACAAGCGATGTGGTTTCCATACACGCTCCTTTAAATGAGCGCACAAGAGGTCTTATAAACTACCAAATGCTAAAGCTTATGAAGCCCACAGCTATAATACTCAATTTGGGAAGAGGCGGAATAATAGTAGAAGAAGATCTTGCAAAAGCCTTAGATGAAGTAAGGCCCTTTGCTGCAGGTCTAGATGTCCTAGAG
>JALVZS010000020.1:9701-12467 GCA_027022065.1 bacterium | reverse complement strand
GTCCTAGAGAAAGAGCCCATAGATAAGGACAATCCTCTACTTAAGGTAAAAAGAAAAGAGGCCCTCCTCATCACGCCCCACATAGCCTGGGCTTCTGTAGAAGCAAGAAAAAGGCTGGTTAGAGAGATTGAACTCAACATTGAGGCCTTCCTAAAGGGAGAGCCCAGGAACAGAGTAGCTTAAAGAAAGGAGGATAATATGGACATCGGCGATAAAGCCCCAAATTTCCGTTTGGAAAACCAGCAAGGGGAAAGGGTGTGTTTGGAAAATCTTAGAGGAAAGTGGGTAGTGCTTTATTTCTATCCTAAGGACAACACACCTGGATGCACCACAGAAGCGTTGGAGTTTACAGAGCTACTTCCAGAGTTTGAGGCACTAAACGCTGTTGTTATCGGCGTAAGCAAAGACACCGTAGAAAGCCACAAAAAGTTTGCTGAAAAGAAAGGCATTAGGATAACGCTTCTAGCAGATACAGAGAGAAAGGTCATAGAGGCCTTTGGGGTTTGGAAGCTTAAAAGGCGTTTTGGCAGGGAAAGTTATGGCGTTGAAAGAAGCACATTCCTGATAGATCCCAACGGCATAATAGCCCACGTGTGGCGCAATGTTAGGGCAAAGGGACACGCAATAAGGGTCCTAAACCGCCTCAAAGAGCTGGCTCAAAAGAAGTAATGAAAATACTCCTTGTGGCGGCAGAGGAATCGGGTTCCATCCACGCCCTTGAGCTTGTTAAGAACTTAAAATCCCTAGGAGACTACAGATTTGTGGGAACAGGCTCATCTTTCCTGAAAGAGGAGATAGAGCTTCTTTACACCAGTGAGGACCTCTCCTTTGTAGGCCTGGAGGATCCAAGAAAGATATTCAAGATTCTAAAGATTTTCCTGAAACTTAAGAAGACTTTACAACACTGCGACGGAGCCCTGCTTGTAGATTATCCGGGTATGAATCTGAGGCTGGCCTCTTTTGGGGCTTCAATGGGCAAAAAAATCTGCTACTATGTGGCGCCTCAGGTGTGGGCGTGGAGGGAGTCAAGGGTAAAGACGATTAGAAACAATGTTCATGCGCTTTGCTGCCTTTTTTCCTTTGAGGAGGAGTTCTTTAAAAAGAGAGGGGTAAACGCCAGGTTTTTTGGGCATCCACTTGCAGACAAGCTCCTTCCTCTTCAGAGCCGAAGAAGGGAACCCTATGTATTGCTGCTACCAGGATCCAGGGATAGTGAGGTTAAAAGGCTTTTGCCCATTATGCTTGAGGCAGCCAAAAGGATAAAAGAAGACTTTAAACTAGATGTAATGCTGGCTAAGGCGCCCTCTGTTTCGGAAAGGTGCTACACTATTCCCTCTTGGGTAGAGGTGGTTGAGTTCCCAAAAAGGTATGAAGCAATGTCCAAAGCAACACTTGCCATATCCGCCTCTGGAACGGCAACCCTTGAGCTTGCCCTTCTGAAAACGCCAACCATTGTGGTTTACAAGGTTTCCCCTTTAACCTGGCACATAGGGAAGAGGCTGGTCAAGGTAAATTTTTTAAGTATAGTGAACATCCTAGCAGGAAGGGAGGTGTTTCCAGAACTGCTCCAGGAAAGGTGCCTGCCGGAAAACATTTACAAAAAGGCAAGAGCATTTCTAGAATGCGAAGAGATAAGAGCAAATACGGAGAGGATCCTTGACGATATAGCAAAAAGGCTTAAAGGAAAGGAGCCTTACAAAAAAGCGGCAGAGTTTTTCCATGAGGTATTACGCAAGAGTAATTAAAGAGTTTGTGCTTCCCTACTGGGGATTGGTACTTGTAGCGCTTCTCTGTGCGGCTGTTGTTGCCGCCACATACGGGGCGGTTGCCTGGCTGGTCAAGCCCCTTATGGACAAGGTCTTCATAGCTAGGGACCGCCACATGCTCAAGCTGATTCCGGCACTCATCGTCCTGCTCTACCTGATAAAAGGTGCAGCCAGATTTGCACAGAACTACATAATGAAATACGTAAGCCAGCTCATGATCATGAACATCCGTATAGCCCTCTACAAGAAGCTACAGTATATGAGCTATGCCTTCCTTAAAAGCAGAAGGACAGGCGAGCTTGTATCCCGCATAATCAACGACGCAGGCATTTTGAGCAAGGTAAATGTATCCATGATCAGAAACTGCATAAGGCAGATCTTCACCCTAATAGCTCTGTTCATTGTCATATTCAAAAGGGACTGGCAACTTGCCACCATGGCCATCCTCGTTCTTCCGCCCATGGGATTCACCATCTATAAGGTAGGAAAATCCATGAAAAAGGTTTCAAAGAGACAGCAAAAGAAAATGGCGGGCATATCAAGCGTGCTTATAGAGGGATTCACGGGGGCAAAGGTGGTAAAGGCCTTCAACGCCGAAGAAAAAGAGGTGGAAAGATTCTCAAGAGAGATGAAGAAGCTCCTCAAGATAAACATGAAGGGTGTTTTCGTTAAGGAGATAAGTGCACCTCTAGTGGAGTTTTTAGGCTCTATAGTGGCTGCTGCCATTGTGTTTATGGGAGGAAAGAGGGTAATTGACGGTGCTATGAGCCCTGGTGACTTCTTCTCCTTCATGTCTGCTCTAATGATGATGTATGAGCCCATAACAAAGCTTTCCAAGGTCAACGCAGATATAAATGCGGCAGAGGCAGCAGCGGAAAGGATTTACGAGTTTCTAGATATGGAAACAGACATAAAGGAGGATCCAGAAGCCATAGAGAAAAGAGAGTTTGATAGGGAAATCGTTTACGAGGATGTGTGGTTCAGGTATCCAGACGCCAAA
>JALVZS010000020.1:1216-9691 GCA_027022065.1 bacterium | reverse complement strand
CTTGAAGGGGATCAACTTCACGGTGAAGAAGGGAGAAAAGGTGGCCATAGTAGGGCCCACGGGGGCCGGTAAGACCACCATAGTTGATCTGCTTCCACGGTTTTATGACGTGACCAAAGGGGCAATCTATATAGACGGGATTGACATAAGAAGGATAAAGCTTTCCTCTCTTAGGTCCCTGATTAGCGTGGTGTCACAAGAAGTAATACTGTTCAACGATACCGTATATAACAACATCCTCTACGGAAGACCCGACGCTAGCTACGATGAGGTGATAGAGGCGGCAAAGCTGGCACACGCCCATGAGTTTATCACCCAGCTTCCCGAGGGATACGACACCCTTATAGGGGACAGAGGGGCAAGGCTCTCGGGCGGTGAAAGGCAGAGGATAGCCATAGCAAGAGCCATTCTGAAAAACGCGCCTATACTGATACTGGATGAGGCCACGTCCGCCTTGGATGCGGAAAGCGAAAACATAGTTAAACAGGCTCTCTACAACCTCATGAAGGGGAAAACCGCTCTCATAATAGCGCACAGGTTGGCCACTGTTGTTGAGGCAGACAGGATCCTCGTTGTAGAGGACGGAAAAATTGTAGAGGAAGGAACCCATGAGGAGCTGCTTTCAAAGAACGGAACATACAGAAAGCTATGTGAACTCCAGCTTCTCCCTCAAGGATAGGCTTTTGATAAGATTTGTAGAATGGATTGTCTTTCCCTGCTACTGCCTCTATATGAGAAGCATAAATTTCCGCTTCGTAAACAGAGAAAGCGTTGAAAAGCTCAAAAGGGAAAACAAAGGATTTATAGCGATTTTTTGGCATAACCGGATACTTCCAATCATGTGGACGGAAAGAGACCAAGGAGTAGTAACGCTGGTTAGCAGAAGCAGGGACGGAGAGCTTATAGCCAGGGCTTTAAAGAAGCTGGGATACTGCGTGGTAAGGGGTTCAAGCTCAAAGGGCATAGTATCAAGCACAAGGGTGCTCATTGAAGAACTTAAGGAAGGTAAAATTGTGGCGATTATACCCGATGGACCAAAAGGTCCTATATATACTGTGAAACCTGGCATAATAAGCCTGGCGCAGGCAACAGGAGCACCCATGCTTCCGTTAACGGCCAAGATATCCAGCTACTGGAAGGTGAATAGCTGGGATGGGTTTATGATACCCAAGCCCTTTTCTGAAGTCACCATCGTGTACGGCGAACCTATCTATGTAGAAAAAGACTCGGATCCGGAGAGGGAGGCAACAAAGCTAAAGAAAACTTTGTTTCAGCTGGAAAACATTGACACTTACTAGACACAAAAATAAAACTAACTACATGTGGATCTGGTACAATCCTGTTAAAGTGGTCTTTGGTAAAGGAAGCCTCAAAAGCCTGAAAGAGCTTTTGCCAGAGGGAAGGGTTCTTCTGGTTACGGGGAGGAAGTTTGTAAGGGGAAGCGGCCTAATCAACCAGCTTGAAGAAATCCTTAAGGGAAGAGAGTGGAAGTGGTTTGACGGAGTAACCCCAGAACCCACTTGGGAGGTGGCCCAAAGGCTTGTGGATGTTGTCAGGGAAAAGAGGCCCGATGTGGTGCTTGCCGTTGGAGGAGGAAGTGTTCTTGATGTGGCAAAGCTTGCGGCTGCGATGAGGGACAATCCTGGCAGTGTAAGAGAGCTCATAGGAGTTAAAGAACCGTTTAAGAAAAAAGGAGCAAAAATTGTAGCCGTTCCCACCACAAGTGGATCCGGTTCAGAGGTTACCCCTTATTGCGTCATAATGGATAAAGAACACTTCAAAAAGGCCCCTGTAACAAGCAGTTTCTGCTTTCCAGATGTGGCCATAGACGATCCAGAGCTCACCTACTCTGCTCCAAGGGAGATTGCAAGAAACGCAGGTGTTGATGCCCTGTCCCACTGTCTTGAAGCTTACCTCTCTAAGAAGGCTTCTCCTTTGGTTAAGTGCATAGCCGCCGAGGGAATAAAAATAGTATTTAGGCACCTAAAAAACGCCGTTGAGGGAAACAGAAGGGCAAGAGACAGCATGATGCTTGCAAGCTTATACGGGGGGCTTGCAATATCCTGCGCCGGGGCTGGACTGGTGCATCAAATGGGGCATGCCCTTACCTTCCTGAGAGGATACCCCCATGGGCTTACCATGGGCATCTATATGGTTCCTGTGCTTGAGTTTTACGGGGATGCGATAAGAAGGGAAATTTCTGAACTGGAAGAGCACTTAGGAATTAAGCACTTCACTGGCTTTCTTTATAGATTCTTGGAGGAGCTGGGCATTCCAAAGCTTGAAGAGCTCAACCTCACAGAAGAGGAGCAGGAAAGGACAGCAGACTTTGTGCTCAGCAGAAAGAGTATAGTAGAGGTGCTTCCCGTTAAGGTTTCAAGAGAGGATATTATAGGCATAATGAGGGGAGATTATGTATAGGCTTGGACAGAGCCTTGAGGACTACCTTGAAACCATATACCTCATTTCAAAGGAAAAGAAAGTTGTGAGGGTAACGGACATCGCCCAAAGGCTCAGTGTGAAAAAGTCCAGCGTGGTAGCTGCTCTGAAGAAGCTTAAAGAGAAAAACCTCGCATCCCAAGAGCGCTATGGCTATGTGGAGCTTACGGAGGAAGGGGAAAAGCTGGCAAAAAGAATTTACGACAGGCACAGGCTTCTTGAGAGATTTCTCCACGAAATCCTAGGAGTCAGCAAGGAGAATGCGGAAAAGGACGCCTGCGTAATGGAGCACTACCTTAGCAGGGAAAGCATAGAGAAACTCAAATGCTTTATAGAAGAGCTGGAAAAGTCACGCCCCCAGGTGCTAAAGGGGGAATTGGAGTGAGGATCCTCATCTTTATTGCACTTCTCTTTTCCTCCTGTTGGGCAAAGGAACTGGTAGTTACCACCATACACCCCCTCTACCTTCTGGTCAGGGATATAGCGGGAAACAGTCTGGAAGTGAAAAACATACTTCCACCCACCGCATCCACTCATGTTTGGAGCCTTAAGCCCAAAGAGGCTTTTCTGCTTCTGAAGGCAGATCTTGTGGTGGCAGTGGGATGCAATGCAGAGCCTTGGCTTACTATAAAACCTAAGAGGACTTGGTATCTGTGCAAGGGTTTAAAGCTTGAAAATGAAAATCCCCATGTGTGGATAGGAATAGACACCGTTGAGAAAAGATTGAAGGATCTTGCCCTGACACTTTCAGAGCTTGTGCCTGAGAAGAGGCAGATTTTCTTAAAAAACGCGGAAGACTTGAGGAAAAAGCTGGAGAAACTCAGGAAAGCCCACAACCTAAAAGGACTTTCCGTGGTTTCCCACCACGATGCGTGGAGGTACCTGTGCAGGGACCTTCACATAAAGTACCTGGGAGCCATAGAGCCTTCGCCCCACAAGCTTCCCTCCCCCAGGAGGATTGAAAAGCTCATAGCCACTTTGAGTAAGAGCGGTTGCAGAGCAGTCATTAGCGAAGCAGGACACAACAGGGCACTTGCGGAAAGAATAGCCAAGGTCACCAACTCCTGTCTTGTAACCCTTTACCCCATGGGTACGGGAAGGGAAAAGGGATTTGCCGAGTTCCTCATAGAAAACATAAAACCCCTTCTGGAGTGTAGAAGACAATGTACCAGGTAATAGCCAGGCGCTGGCGTCCCAGAACCTTCAGCGAAGTGGTTGGGCAAAGGCATGTGGTTGAAACCTTAAAAAGGGCCATAGAGAAAGGGAAGATTATGCACTCCTACCTCTTCTCAGGTCCAAGAGGAGTGGGAAAGACCTCCATGGCCAGGATATTCGCCAAGGCCCTAAACTGTGAAAAAGGCCCTACCCCTGAGCCCTGTTGCCAGTGCGAAAACTGCACAGCCATAGAGAAGGGCACCTTTGTTGATGTGGTGGAGATGGACGCTGCATCAAACAGGGGAATAGATGAGATAAGGGAGCTTAGAGAAAGGGTGCGCTATGCTGCGGTAAAGGGAAGATACAAGGTTTACATAATAGATGAGGTGCACATGCTCACAGACGCTGCCTTCAACGCCCTGCTGAAGACCTTGGAGGAGCCTCCTCCAGGGGTTATCTTCATCTTCGCAACCACAGAGCCGAGAAGAATCCCCCAGACCATTCTCTCAAGATGCGTTAGATTTGATTTTAAGCCCCTGACGAAAGAGGAAGCAGTTCAGATACTAGAGAGGATCTGCGAAAGAGAGGGAGTAAAATACGAGAGAAAGGCCCTTGAAATCATAGCCAAAGCCTCAGAAGGCTCCCTAAGAGATGCTGAAATGCTTTTGGAGCAGGTAATTCTGTTTACCGATGGGAACATAACCCTCTCAAAAACATCGGAAGTGCTGGGGCTTGTTGACACCCTTATCGTTGAGGATTTCGTAAAGGCCGTGCTTGATAGGAACACCCAAAGGGCCCTTGATATTGTGCAAAAGGAGGTTTTGGGCAGGGGCTACGATTTAGGTGGCTTTGTGTCAGAGGTGCTGGAATATCTTAGGGAAAGGCTTAAGGACGCAGCCCTTTCCAAAAGGGTGGAAGAAGCCACCAAGCTCTATACATTTTTAAGAGTGTTTATGCGTTTGGGAGAGGAGATAAGAAGGCATCCCTACAGCGAGCTTTTGGCAGAAGCAGAAATAATAAGGCTTACAAGCCTTCCCCCTCTGGAAAATATAGCAGCTCTCATAAAGTCAGCTCCTATGCCAAAAACGGAAGCAGTTCCAGAACAAGCTATTCCTGAAGTGGAAAAGCCAAAAGAGGAGGAGAACATAAAAGAGCTCTTGGAAGAAAGCCTTATGAAGGTAAAGCCTGCCGTTGCTGTTTCCATAAGGGACGCCGAAGTGATAACCGAAAACAGCACCGTGATAATAAGACCTGGAAAGCTTAAAAGCATCGGATGGGAAGGCGTAAAGGAAAGCAGAGAGATCATAGAGAAAATACTTTCCGAAAGAGGCTTAAAGCTCAAGCTGGAAGGAGAAGTTGCCCAGGGAAACAACAAAAGTATGACAAAGGCAAGACTCAGGGAGGAGGCTGCGAAAAATCCTGTGGTGCAAAAGGTGCTTCAGATATTCCCAGAAGCGGTTATATTAGATGTAAAGAGCAGGGAGGAAGGAAAATGATGGATATGCTCTCGTTGATGAAGAACGTGCAGAAAATAAAGGCCCGCATTGATGACCTAAAAGAAGAGCTCAAGGAAAAGACCGTGGAGGGCTACTCAGGAGGAGGCATGGTAAAGGCAGTGGTAACCGGCGCACAGGAAGTGGTTTCCATACAGGTGGATCCTACGGTTTGGGAAAGCATGGACAAGGAAACCATAGAAGCCCTTATAGCAGCCGCTGTAAACGACGGAATAAGGAAGTCTAGGGAAATGGTGGAAGAGGAGCTTAAAAGGCTGGCAGCAGAAATGAACCTTCCCCTGCCCAATCTTTTCTGATGAAAACGCCTTATAGATCTTTCAATAGGCTCGTTTCTCTCTTTAAAAGGGTCCCAGGCGTTGGAGAAAGGGGGGCTTTAAGGCTTGTGCTTAATATAGCCCAGATGGGCCCCAAAAGCACTAGAGAACTCGCCTCCCTTATTCTGAAGGTCTCGGACAACCTAGAAAGGTGCAGGCTTTGCAACAACATGTCATTTTCAGACATATGCTGGGTATGCAGTGATGAAACCAGGGATAGAAGCATCATAATGGTTGTTGAATCGGTTATGGATCTTCTCGCCATGGAGGAAGCAGGCTACAAAGGGCTTTACCATGTAGTAGCAGGCCTCGTTCCCTCAACAAAAAGGATAAGGGATGAGGAGAAAGTAAAGAGTTTGAGGCTTCTGCTGAGCAGACTGGAAAGGGTAAAGGAGGTTATACTGGGATTTCCCTACACCGTTAGAGGGGAAGCTCTCTGCAGGTTCTTTCAAGAGGGGCTGAACGGTAAGGTGGTCTTGAGTAGGCTCGCAAGGGGGATACCTACCGGAGCAGAGGTGGAGTTCATGGATGCTACAACCTTAAATCTCTCTTTCAAGAAGAGGTACAAGCTATGAGGGAAGTATTCATAGACGGAGTGGGCATGACCAAGTTTGGAAAGCACCTAGACAGAAGCCTAACAGACCTCATGGTAGAAGCTGCAAACAGGGCCTTAAAAGACTCCTCCACCCCAGAAATTGAAGCCATCTTCATTGGTGCTCAAAATCCTGAGGAGTTCACTGGTGAGGCAAACCTTGCAACCAATGTGGCGGACAAGCTGGGGCTTGCAGGAATCCCAGCTTATAGAGTGGAAACAGCCTCCTCCTCAGGAGCTAGCGTGCTGGAGATGGCCTTCTATGCAGTGGCATCGGGCAGGTACAATAGAGTACTGGTGGTGGCAGGTGAAAAGATGTGCCATTTGCCCACATCAAAGGTTACAAAGATACTTGCGGAAGTAATTGAAGAGTATGAGAGAAACTCTGGGGCATCCATGGTGGCACTTGCCGCCATGGTAACCCAGTCATACGCCCATTATGCTGGTCTTAGCAAGGATCACTTAGAGAAGATACTCTGCAAGATAGCCATAAAAAACCACAGAAACGGTGCACTAAACCCCTACGCCCAGTTCCAAAAGGAAATAGATGAGGAAACCTACTTCAACAGCAGGTTCATATCGTATCCTTTGAGGCTCTACGATTGTGCTCCTATAACCGACGGAGCTGCAGCTTTAGTGCTTACAAGCTCGCGAACCGATGTCAAAATAAGCGGCATAGGTCACGGCACAGATACTATTGCAGTAAGGCACAGGGTTCACCTTCACCACTTCAACGCAGCAAGAATAGCGGCAAGAGAAGCGTATAAGATGGCAAACAGAAGCCCCGAAGACATACAGTTTGCAGAGCTTCACGATGCCTTCACCTGCTTTGAGATAATAGGTGCAGAGGACATGGGCATCTTTGAGGAAGGCAAAGGGTGGAAGATGGTTGAAAAGGGCATAACCGAAATAGACGGAGATCTCCCCATAAATCCGAGTGGAGGCCTGAAGTCCAGAGGACATCCTGTTGGTGCATCAGGACTTGCTCAAGCAGTTGAGATAGTGTGGCAGATGAGGGGAGCCGTTTCAAAGGAGCGGCAGGTAAAGAGAAACGACATTGCCCTGCTTCACAGCATAGGGGGCATGTCAAACAACAACGTGGTGGCCATATTTGAAAAGCCTGGAACCCCTATGGGAAAGGGCTTCTTCTTTGACAGAAAAATAGAGGATGCCTCAAAGCACAAAAAGGATCCCATAAGGGTGGGAGAGTTCGGCATACTTGATGCCTACACCATACTGAATGTACCTCCCGAAGGCTTTCCATCTCCCTTGGTGCTGGGTCTTGTGAGCGTTCCTTCCGGACACAGGGTTCTGGCCAGAGCCCTCAATCCTATAACCTTTAAGGTTGGAGAGAGGGTGTTTGTGAGCAAAGAGGAGGACACCTTCTACTTCGTAAGGCCCAGTACCCTTGAAAAGGCCATGCTCACCCTAAGAAGAAACTTGAGAAAGCTCAAGCTTTCCCTTAAGTGGAGACTGAGATGAATCCCCTTGAGGAGCTGATAAAGGAAGAGATAGAGGAAAACGGCCCCATCACCTTCAAGCGTTTTATGGAGCTTGCCCTTTATCATCCCGAATTTGGTTACTACACAAAAGGCCCCAGCATAGGAAAAAGCGGCGATTTCTTTACATCAAGTAGTGTCGGCTCCCTCTTTGGCAGAACACTGGCCCACGCATTAAAAGAGATGCTGGATGTAGCAGGTGGAATGGTGCTCGTTGAGATGGGAGCAGGAATGGGGCATTTGGCAAAGGATATACTGGACGAGTTTGACCGAAACGGGTGGGATGTTGAGTACATAATAAATGAGAAAAGCCCCAAACTTATAGAAGTTCAAAGGAAACTGCTGGAAGGCAGAAAGGTAAAGTGGGTTTCCTCGCTGAAAGAGCTCTCCCAAGTTGTGGGAGTATTCTTCTCTAACGAGCTGGTTGATGCTTTTCCAGTGCATCTGGTTGAGGTAAAAGACGGAAGACTTCAAGAAGTTTATGTGGATGTAAAGAATGGTAAGTTCTGCGAAGTGCTAGGGCCGCTGTCCACAGAAAAAATAGAGGAGTACTTTGAAATCCAGCAGGTCAAGCTGCCTGAAGGATTCCGCACAGAGGTAAACCTTGATATGTTCAGGTGGCTGGAGGATGTGGCAGAGGCCCTTGAAAGAGGATTTCTTGTCACCATAGACTACGGCTACCCAAAGCACGAGTTCTACAAGCCCTATAGAAGCAGAGGAACCCTCATGTGCTACTTTAAACATCAGGCCACCGAAAATCCCTATGAAAGGGTTGGTGAGCAGGACATCACAGCCCATGTGAACTTCTCCGCCCTTGCAGCCTACGGGAAAAGACTGGGGTTTGAAGTTGTGGGATTCACCAATCAGGCCAACTTTCTCATTGACTCCGGCATACTTGAGCTTGCAAATAATACCCAAGAGATGCTAAAGGTAAAAACCCTTGTTCTCCCACAGGGTATGGG
>JALVZS010000020.1:0-1206 GCA_027022065.1 bacterium | reverse complement strand
GTGATAGATATGTAAAAGAAATTGAGCTTCGCATATGCAAGGACAGGGAGAAAGGAGCAACGCAGCTCTACCTTGAATCTCTAGAGATCCTCAAAAAGTGGCTGGACCACGAAAGAAAAGACGAGCAGTGCTTCAAGAGGCTTCTTGCGTGCATAGTAAGGGGACAGCCCTCAATGGCCCCTATGCTAAATCTTGCAAACAACCTGCTTCTGGCGATGGACGAGGGATGGGAAGCAGTTGAAAAAAGCATCAAAAAGACAATTGAAAAAACCAAAGTGGCCCTAAAAACCCTTGCTGGAAACGCCAAAAAGGAGCTTTTAAGATACACCCGCTTCATTACCACATCCTACAGCTCCACTACAAAGCTGGTATTTACAGAAATGTCCAGGGAAAGGGATTTCATCCTTCTCATTCCCAAGGGAGATCCCTTCCCATACGGTTTAAAGCTTGCAAGGGAGCTAGCAGAGGAAGGGGTAAAGGTGGAGCTCACCTTTGACGCCTTAGCACCTTACCTTGTCAAAGATGTGGACGCGGTTGTGGTGGGAGCAGACGCAGTTGAAGAAAGGGGGGTAGTAAACGGAGCAGGCACCTTCTCACTGGCTCTAGCAGCCAACCACTACGGAGTCCCGCTGTATGTGGTCTGCACAACAGACAAATTCCTGCCACCGCTTCTTTCAAGGTACCATGTAATAAAAGATGAAAAAGTAGAGGTTGAAGGCGCAGAAGATATGAGGATCATCCACAGGATCTTTGACGCCACGCCCATAGAGTTAGTAACAGCCTTCATAACAGAGGAGGGCACCCTCAACCTAGAGGGATACAAAAAATACATCCAGCAGAAAAAGGTCTCCCCTATCTTCCACTCCCTCTTGGAAATAGTGGTCTAACCGCTACTCCTCATCAATAAGCTGCTCAACCGAGACACCAAGGACTTTGGCAATCCTTTCCAGCTTCTTTGAAGGCTTATTCAGGCTTTCCTCAAGAGAAAGCACATCCTCAACCGAAAGCCCCGCTTTCTCAGCCAGTTCCTCCACAGAAAAGCCCAGATACAACCTCCACGCCTTCACCAGCGAACAACCCTGCTCCACCGCTATCTTCACAACCTCGTGGGGAACAAAAGACTCACGCTCCCTTACAAGCTCAAGAAACTCTTCATACGGCACCAGCACATACAAAGGCTCACCCTCGTGTTCAATCACCTGGTAT
>JALVZS010000019.1 GCA_027022065.1 bacterium | reverse complement strand
ACGAGATAAAGATACCTCCCGACTTTGACGAAACCGATGAGGAGATAGTAAAGCTCTTTAAGGGAAAAAGTGAAGGGCTATCTTCTTGGTACTCAGGTTTTTCTGTAGCGTTCCTGGCACCACCGGGACCCCTTTGATCGGATGCTCATTGCGCAGGCACTAGCCGAAGATCTTGTAATTATCACCGCGGATAGGAAGTTTGAGAAATACAAGGTGAGGTTAGTGGGAGGCTGGTAAAAGTGAACCTAAGGAAAAGTTACAGAAAGGCCTATTACAACCTGTTCTCCCATATGTACGACAAATTTGTGGAGCTTCACTCCAGAGACAGAAGGCAAAGACTCAGAGACTGGCTTGTGGAAATGGCAAACCTAAAGCCGGAGGATAGGGTTCTGGATATATGCACAGGCACAGGAGCAGTGGCAATCAAGGCGTTAAATGCCACAAGGGAAAGGGCATTTGTTGTGGGAGTGGACTTTTCAAGGGGCATGCTGAGCAGAGCCAGAGAAAAAAGTAGAAAAGTAAACTGGGTGCAGGCGGATGTTACCCTTCTTCCCTTCAAAGATAATAGCTTTGATGTGGTTTTCTGTGCCTACGGATTCTACGAGCTTAAGGACAGGGAAAAGTACCTGGCATTAAAAGAGATATGTAGGGTGCTTAAACCCTCCGGCAAATTTCTGATAATGGAGCACGAAGAGCCAAAACATCCAATAATAAAGCTTTTATACAGGATAAGGCTTGCCACTATAGGCTCTTTAAGCTCCAAGAAATTTATAAAAAGAGAGCTTGAAATCATCTCCCAGTTTTTCCAGAAGGTTGACAAAATCTTGAGTTTTTCTGGCAACTCAAAAATCATAATAGCAGAAGGGCCAAGGCCATGAGGGCAAAGTTTTTGATACTCATACTCTTCATCGCGCTAGCAGGATGCGCCACCAATCCTGTAACAAAAAGGCCGGAGCTGAGCTTTCTGTCCGTGCAGGGAGAGCTTAAGCTGGGAAGAGAGGTGGTAACAAGAATAAACAAAGAAAGCCTTTCCCAGGGACCGTTCATAACGCAAGGGTGGGTTGTGGATTACCTGCAAAGTATAGTGGACAGATTCATGCCCTACTACGAAAGAAGGGGAGAAATGCCCGCAAAGGTAAACATCGCTCCTGTTGCCGTGCCAAATGCCTGGTCCGTACCTGGATACATAACGGTTAATCTTGGCCTTATACCCTGTTTGGACAACGAAGCACAGCTAGCCTTCATTTTAGGGCATGAGCTGGGCCACATAGCGGCAAGACACACGGCCGAGAGGTACACGCAAAGCGTGCTTTTATCTCTAGGGGTAAGAGGCGTGGGTATGTATGGGGGAAGACTTGCAGCTCTCATTGGTGATGTGGTTGCTTCTTTATACATAGCCAGCTACTCCCGTTCTCAAGAGAGAATGGCAGACAGCTTGGGATTTAAATACATGAGCCATGCAGGATACGATCCTTTTCAGAGTGCGAAGGCCATGGAGAATGTTGAAAAGTGCGCGAAAAGCTACATGAAGGAGGTGGGACTCAAAGAAGCCACAGGTATTGCAGGTTTTATACAGAGGATCTTTGCTGACCATCCCGGAACAAAAGAGAGAGTACAGACACTCACCGCCAAGGCAAAGGCCTTTGGAAAGCATGGAGTTCTGGGATTTGGAAACTTTGATAAAGTAAAAAAGTGGGCAAAGGTGAGAAGGGATGTGCTTGTGGCAATGGACAAGGCTTACTTCAAGCTGAAAAACGGAGAGTACAAAGAAGCCAACAGCTTAATTAAAAAAGCCCTTAAAAAGGCTCATCAAGAGAGATTTGAGCCAAGGATTATGGCAAGGCTATATGCCATTTCTGCATTCATGAAGCTTAAGGAAAAGAAGTATAAAGAGGCATGGGAATACGCTCTTAACGCCACGGATTACGCAAAGGACTACTATGTGGCCTACAAGATAGCAGGAATAGCTGGATTAAGAGAAGGATCTAAAGAAGGGCTTGAAGCAGCCGCAACGGCATTTGAGGATTGCGTGGAGTACAAAAGCACGGATCCAGACTACATCTCCATATCAAAAACAGCATCCATTGACAGGATGTGTCTTGAAGGCGCCGCCTTAGCCAACTGCAAGCTTGGCAACAAGAAGTGCAAGTACTACTGCCGCTACTTCTACAAAGAATTCGGCATGTATCCTCCCAGCATTATAAGGTACTGCATATTTTAAATCACGAATCCATCCGTGAGCTTCTGCAGGTTCTCCACCTTGGTTAGTATGTCTCTTATACTGGCAGTTATATCAATAAGGGCCTTAGAGGCTTCTTCCGCCGCTATATTTATTTCAGCAAGCCCCTGAGAAACGTCGCTAGTAGCTATCTTCTGCTCCTGAAGGGCCTTGTATATACCTTCAACGTGCTCTCTAGCCTCAGCACTTTCCTCCTTCACCCTCCTCAAGATCTCTATGGTTTCTTGGGCAAATCTTGTTATGTCCAGCATCTTCCCAGTATTGCTCTCCACAGCAGAAACATACTCCTCAATGCTGTGCCCTATACTCTTTATGATCTCCTCTATGTTCCTCGTTTGAGCTGTGGTCTTTTCGGCCAGTTTCCTTATCTCATCGGCCACCACAGCAAAGCCCTTCCCGTGCTCTCCCGCACGAGCGGCCTCTATAGCAGCATTGAGGGCCAAAAGATTGGTTTGATCTGCAATGTCATTTATAACAGATACTATATTGGTGATGGATTCAGCCTGCTCCCTCAGCTTCACTATTTCTTTGGCCATCTTATCAAACTCTTCTTTAACCTCCATGATGTTGTCCCTTAAAGCGTTCATGTGGTCAAAGCCCTCAACGGCGGACTTCTCATTAACCTCCACCTTCTCCACCACAACCTTGGCAGACTCCTCAAGCTCTGCCGCAGTCTTGTCAAGCTCTTCAGCGGCAGCGGCTAGATTGGCCACGGTTTGAGAGGTCTCCTCAACGCTTGCAGAAAGCTCCTCAGCAGCAGACGAAGTGCGCGTAACCGCATCCTTTATAGAAACAACAGCATCCTTAACCTCTTTAATCATACCAGAAAGGGTATCCATAAACTTGTTGAACCACCCAACCGCCTGCCCCAGCTCATCGGTGCTTTCCTCCTTAAACCTCATGCGCAGGTCTCCCCTACCCTGGGAAAGCTCCTTCAGGCCGTCTGCAAGCCTCTGGGAAGCATTGGCAATCTTGTTGGAGATAAACAGGGCAAGAAGAACGCCTATTATAAAGTCCACAACAAGCATGATGATGGTCATCTTTGATATTCTGCTTCCGGCAATCTCCTGCTCCTCAAGGGCCTTATCAAGCTCTTTAATCAAGGCATTTTTAACCCCACTGATTCTATAGGATAAATTATCCTCCATGCTCACCAAGTTCTTAACAATTTGTGCCTGGGAAGAGGAAAGGGTTGTTGTCCCGAAGGAGGAGTAGGACTTTTCCAAAAAGGCTTTGAAATCGTCAATAGATTTTCTCAGTGATTCCACATCCATAGAGATACCAGTTCTTTTAAGACTAACTTTCATATCTGAGAGCATTTTTCTTGCTTTATCGGAAAGTGAGTTGGAAAGCTGTAGATCCTTCTTGCTCTGCATGACCACGGAAAGAAGTGCCTTAGCAAAGGCCGTTTGCATGGTTTTATCCACTTCCTCTATCTTCCTGGTTATACGCTGCTGCATAAACTTAAGGGCAGCAGCTTTCTTCCTCATACTGGATATGTTTGCAACGGTTATCATTCCCACGACGAAGTTTATAAAAATTATAATGAGTACAACACCGAATATCTTTATTCTTATACTCATTCGGCCACCTCCCAACCCCGTCGTCACTACTCCTTATAAAGGTGTTCGGCAAAAAATGCCACCGCTTAAGAGAAGCAAAGCAATCAGAAGCGATATAAAGTCCTGAGAGCAATTTTTCTATTAATACAATTGACAAATTTTTCAACCCATCTATCAAAAGCTTTAGAAAGGGGAAAAGGAGGTGGAGCCATGAGGATTGCGCAGGTTGCTCCCTTAGTGGAAAGCGTTCCTCCAAAGCTCTACGGGGGCACAGAAAGAGTGGTCTCTTACATCACGGAAGAGCTGGTGAAAAGAGGTCATGAGGTTACCCTTTTTGCAAGCGGTGATTCCAAAACCAGAGCAAAGCTTGAAGCCGTTGTTCCCAAGGCCTTAAGGCTTGCAGGTATATACACATATGAACCCTACACCATGATGGAGCTTGCGCAAGTTTTTGAAAGGGCCCACGAGTTTGATATAATCCACTGCCACGTGGACTATTTAGCCTTCCCCTTCTGCAGACTCACAGACACCCCTGTGGTCCACACCATGCACGGAAGGCTTGATCTGCCCTTTTACAGGGATCTCATAAGGCACTTTCCAGAGGTTATGCTGATTTCCATAAGCAACAGCCAGAGAAAACCTATTCCCCACGCAAACTTTGTGGCCACGGTCTACCACGGTTTACCCAGGAATCTCTACACTTACAGTGATGATCCTGAAGACTATGTGCTCTTTCTGGGTAGGATATCTCCTGAAAAGAGGCCAGATCTTGCTATAAAGGCAGCGGTTAAAGCTGGAATAAAGATAAAGATAGCTGCAAAGATAGATGTGGCGGACAGAGAGTACTACGAAAAGGAGATAAAGGACCTTATGAAGCACCCTTTGGTAGAGTACATCGGAGAGGTAAACGATCAGCAGAAAAATGAACTTATAGGCAAAGCTCTTGCCCTTCTCATGCCTATTGACTGGCCGGAACCCTTTGGACTCACAGCCATAGAGGCACTTGCGTGCGGAACCCCTGTGATAGCAAGAC
>JALVZS010000018.1:3187-4874 GCA_027022065.1 bacterium | reverse complement strand
GCGTAGTTGCACGAGTAGCTAGAGCTTTAGAGTGCGTAGTGGATGTTACCGTTATGGTGGCATCCCTTATCATGGGGAGTTTTTTATCAATCTCCTTCTCCACCTCTTTGTTGGAAAGGGCCAAAGTCATATCAACCTTAAGATAGCGGCTTCCATCCTCATCGGCAAGGTTAACTATAAAGGTATCAAGCTTGTAGAAGAACTGCGGTGCAGGTGTTGCACCAGGAACCGCTGTGGGAACAGGCTGAGGTGCAGGAGTTGGAACAGCAGCTTGTGGCGCAGCCTGCTGAGGGGGTTTGGGCTTTTTCTTAAAGAAGAGAAAATATGCCGCACCTCCAGCTCCCAAAAGGACTACTATCAGAACAATCAAAAGTATCAGCTTACCCTTTCCCTTTTTCTTTGGTGCCTCCTCTACCCTTTCTTCATCACCCATCTTTTCCCTCCTACTCTAGTTCCACTTCAGGACCCACCTTAGCGGCGGTCTCTTTCTGCTTAACAAGTATAACTATATCAACCCTTCTGTTTCTAGCCCTATGCTCAGGGGTATCGTTGGGATAAAGGGGCTTGTATGGACCGTATCCTGCGACAGAAAGCCTCTTTGGATCAACGCCCTTTGATATGAAATACCTTAACACAGAAATCGCCCTTGCCACAGAGAGCTCCCAGTTATCCTTATATTTTCCACCTATAACAGGTGTATTGTCCGTATGCCCCTCTATCCTTATGGGATATTTTATATCCTTTATCAGAGGAAGCAACTCATTCAGCACTTTCTTTCCCTCTGGGGTCAAAGTAGCATCTCCAGGGGGAAAAAGCACTCCTCCAACAATTGATATGACGATGCCCTCCTTGGTTTCCCTCACCTCCACAGGACCCTTTTGGGTTTCCTTGGTCTCAAGATAACCCTCCCTGTTTCTAAAGGCGTTTCCCCTTCCAGGCCTGAAGTGGGAGTATATAAGCTTCTTGGCCCTCTCCATTATCATCTTCTTCGGGGGCTCTATACCGACTGAGGGTAGTATCAGCTCCTTACTAACCTCGGTTTTAAATCCCCCCTCCAGAACCCCCAAGGCCCCCTGTAGAGAACCAAGAGCCTCCTTTATCTTCTTCTGATCCAATGACGCCATGGAAAGCAGCAAAACGAAGAAGGTAAGAAGAAGACTCATAAGATCCGAAAAGGTGGTCATCCAAGGAGGACACCCGCCTCCACCCTCGTCTCCACCACCCCTTTCCCTTTTGCCCATGACAAACCTCCAAAGGCTTACTCAAAAACGCTCTTTCTCAGCTTAGGCGGGATATAGGCATGAAGCTTCTGTTCAAGGATCCTTGGGTTGTCTCCTGCTTGTATGGAGAGTATTCCGGCAAGGATTATATCCTTAACAAGGATCTCCTCAGAGGACCTAAGCTTAAGCTTGTTAGCAAAAGGAGAGAAAATAACATTGGCCATAACTGCCCCGTAAAATGTGGTGATAAGCGCCACCGCCATAGCAGGACCTATGGTGCTGGGATCGTTCATGGTTCTAAGCATCTGAACAAGTCCTATAAGCGTTCCTATCATCCCAAAAGCAGGGGCAAGAGCTGCCATAAACTCCATCATGGCGGCACCGTTTTTGTGCCTCTCCTCTATAAAGGCAATTTCTGTTTCCAATATATCCCTGATAACCTCTGGCTCCGTTCCGTCAACGGCAAG
>JALVZS010000018.1:0-3177 GCA_027022065.1 bacterium | reverse complement strand
AATCATCTATCTCTTCCACTTTCCCTTCAAGGGCCAGAATCCCCTCCTTCCTCGCTATTTGGGCAAACTCAACAAGCTGGGTGATCACTGCGACAGGATCCTGGGGCTTATAAAGAAAAGCATTTTTGATTACACCTATAACTCCTATAACATCCTTCAATGGATAGCTGGTAAAGGTAGCCCCAAAGGTTCCTCCAATAGTTATCATCATGGAAGGAACATCTATGAATGCACTGATGGGACCACCCATCATAATAGCTATGAGCATGAGAGCGAAGCAAACGATTATTCCTATAAGGGTTGCTATATCCATCTAGCCCTACACCCCCAAAACTTCAGAGCTCTTTTCCAGAAGCTCTCTTATGCTCTCTGCCTCCTTCCTCCATGCATCTTCGTCAATTTTAAGCACATCTAAAGCCCTTTCAAAGAACTTAAGCTCAAACTCTGGAGAAACAAAGCTGTAATCCCAAGAAGAGCAGAAAATATTGACAAGGGTTAAAAGGGCGTTCATCTCGGTTTCGGGCTCATCATGATGCGTTCCCACAGCGTTCACCACATCAATGGGAAATCCCCAGTTGCTCAAAACCAAGGCCCCAACCTGAGCATGGGTAACGCCAAAGACCTTCTTTTCCTCCTGGTAAAAATCGGTTTCTCCAGATGATACTCTTGCCACAATCTCCCTATACTCCTTAGGATAGAACTTTAAAAGAACCACTTTGCCAAAGTCGTGAAGAAGCCCCAGTGTAAACATCTCTTCGGCATTCAGGTTTATGCCTTTAACGGCAAGCACAAGGTTTCTGGCAACAATGGCACTTGCAGCAGCATGCTTCCAGAAATTTGCCATTATGTCTCCATACTGCTTTGAGCTGTATAAGCTTCTTACAGCCACCATAAGGGCAACACTTCTTATGTTGGCCATTCCCAGATAGCTTATGGCATGCTTCAAGGAAACGATAGGCATTCTAGGCGCATATAGAGGGGAGTTGGCAAGCTTTAGAACCTCTGCGGTAAGAACCTGATCCATTGATATTATCTTTTCAAGATCAGAAGCAGTGACATTGGGGTCCTCCACCATCCTCACCACCTTAGAGGCGATGTGAGGCATGGTGGAGAACTCATCATCCTTTTCAATTTTGGCCCTCAATTCATCAATGGAGACCATACTAATTCCTCCAGCAGATGTGCACCTTCTACATCATGAGGAATACTCCATAAGAGTTACCTTTTCAATGCTATAATGTCCTGAAGCATCTGGTCCGCTGTTGTTATCACCCTGGCGTTTGCTTGGAATCCCCTCTGTATGATGATCATCTTGGTAAACTCCTCAGCTATGTCAACATTGGACATCTCAAGGGTGCCCGACTTTACCGTACCAAGTCCCATTTCACCAGGAGCTGCATATACAACATTGCCAGCAGCAGGAGAGGGCTTAAACAGGTTGTCTCCCACCCTTTCAAGGCCCTGATCGTTGTAGAAATCTGCAAGAACGAGCCTGTACTTGGGAAGCGTCTTTCCGTTGGTGTAACTTGCCTGAACAACGCCGTTGTCGTCAATGGTGAGGGATAGGAGCTCTCCCTGCGGGTATCCATTCTGATCAACATAGATGGTTTTTGACTCACCCCCCGTATTTGTTATAAGTGTTTCTCCATTCTCATCCCTTGCAAGTATGTTAACGGGCCCTGAGAAAAGATCAGGATCGTATTCTTCAAGGTGTATTCCAAGCTGTGCTCCTGCATCGTTAAGAGTTGCTATGTGATAGGTTTTCCCAGAGGTGGTTCTCATTATGCCGTCTGCATCTATGTCAAGGTTAAGCACAACCGGGCAGTTCTCCTCGGGACATATATTGATACCGCTTAGCGCCTCCGAAACATTTGCCGTATAAACAGCAGACACAGGCTGGAAAGCGCCCACCTTGTTTCCGCCTCCCTCAAACTTTGCGTAGTAGTAGTAAATAGTTGGGTTGCCCTCGGAGTCAAAGACCACCCTTCCCGTTGCACCGTTCACCTCAAGAAGCTTTCCGTCAAGCTCCGTATAGAACACCCATACATCCTTTCTCTTGTTGGGATCATCGCTGGCAGATGCGCTAAAGAAACTTCCGTTGTCATCCGCGTCCTCTCCCTGCACCTTAACATAGGTGATCTTAAGCTCGTGCTCGCCTCCAAATTTGTCGTATATCTTACTAACCACTACATGCTTATCCGCATCCTTACCCTCAACCTCCACAGACACGTCCGGCAGATCCATCTTACTGCCGCTTGAACCGTAATCCACAAACCGCAACTTTATGCTCAGCAGGCTGTCTCCGCAGGTCTTATCCACTATCTTTATCTTGCCGTCCTGCCAAAAGACCTTATATCTCTCCTCCTTGTAGTTGTGGTTGTAGAGCCAGTGAATATAGTTTCTAAAGTCATCGTATGTGGCAACAGGCTTAAGGCTGAGATTTGCAGTAAAGGTTCTTCCCGCATCTTCGGGACCTATGATCATACCAACAAACTTATTGGGTTCAGTAGTTCCAGAAGCACTGACTACTATGAAGTAGCCAGTTATTTTGTCTATAGTAGTACCCGCATCTAAGGTAGTTGTTGAAGTAGCTTTAACAGATTCATCATTATTTAAAGTAATACCAGCACTTAAATCCGATTTGCTATTAAAGTAAAACTTACCACTTATAGCCTCCCCATCGTGCCCCGTACCGGTTACCTCTATGTAGTCCCCCGTGGTGATCTCGTAGGCCATACAGCTGTCAACCATGTTCAAGGTTGCCACCTGAGAGGTGGTTACAGTAGCAGCAGAGCTGTTCTTAAAGGGTCCTATGCTCCAGGTTTCATAGGTAGCACCTGTCGCCTTGGACGAGAGGTTCATTTTAAGCTTTATGGTATCAGTCTGCTTAGGCGGCATTACCTCAGAAGGAGGCACATAGATATCTGTCATTATAGGATCCCACTGTCCTGTTTTTTCGTTGAACTTGTAGCCCTTTACATGGTAGCCGTTGGGATCAACGAGCATACCCTCAGAATCAAAGCTGAAGTTGCCGGCCCTCGTGTAAAACAACTGATCCCCGTATCCCACCACAAAGAAGCCCCTGCCTTCAATAGCCACATCGGTGCTCTTCCCTGTGGTTTCAAGGGAACCTTGGGTAAAAATAGTGTCTATTGAGGCTATCTTTACACCCAGGCC
>JALVZS010000017.1 GCA_027022065.1 bacterium | reverse complement strand
TCACAGGGCCCTTGTCAGAAGGGTTGCCGCTTTGGCAAAGAGTTTAGGGATAAGGTCTCCTATTGTGCTTTCAGGTGGTGTTTCTAAAAATCCCGTGCTAAGGGAGATGCTAGAGGAAGAGCTGGGAGAGGAGGTAAGGGTTCTTCCTTATCCTCAGTTTACAGGTGCATTGGGAGCTGCTTTAATTTGTTTAAATAGTGAATGAATAATCATTCAAGGAGGTAGCTATGATTAGTGATGTGTTGCTGAGTGAGGGGCAAAAGAGGCTAAGGGAAGAGGTCATAGACTTTGTCAAATGGGTTCCCAAGAGGCTCATAGTTGATATGGATGCCGATAAGGTTAAGTATCCTGCTGAGTTCTTGGAAGAGGCAGGAAGGAGGAATCTCCTTGGACTTCGCTTTCCCCAAAAATACGGGGGTAGGGGACTTGGCTGGAAGGAGGAGGTTATAGCTCTTGAGGAGGTGGGGGTTTTGGGGACTTCTCTTGCCTGCCTTTACTCTCTGGTTTCCATTGTGGGAGAGGCCATAGACAAGTTTGGCACTGAACAGCAGAAGGAGAAGTACCTTGCTCCAATGATTGCAGGAAAGCTAAAGCCCGCTGAGGCACTCACAGAACCTAGGGGAGGCTCCGATTTCTTTGGTGCTACATGTAGGGCTGAAAGAAAGGGAGATTACTTCATCCTAACAGGTTACAAGAGGTTTATTGTGGGGGCAGAGGGGGCAGATTTCTTCCTTGTATACGCCAAAACATCAGAAGGGGATCCCAAAAGAAGTATGACAGCCTTTCTTGTGGACAGGTGTCCAGAGGTTGAGGTTAAGTACCTATACGGCTTGATGGGAACCAGAGGTGGTGGAACCGGCAGGATATTTTTCAATAACGTAAAGGTCCCGGTTGAAAATGTGCTTGGGGGAGAGGAGGGGATAAACAGAGGGGCCGAGGTATTTTATCAGATGATGATTCCGGAAAGGATGACCTCTGCTGCTGGTGCCTTGGGTATGGCGAGGGCTGCTTTGGAGGTGGCTGCTAGGTATTCTGACAGGAGAAAGGCCTTTGGAGAGAAGATAAGAAGGTTTCAAGCCGTTTCCTTTAAAGTGGCAGACAGCATAATGGAGCTTGATGCCGCAAGGTCTCTGGTTTACCAAACTGCCTGTGCCATAGATGCTGGTGATGATCCGGGAAGGTTAAGAAGGCTTGTTTCTGAAAGTAAGGCCTTTGCCACGGAGATGGCTTGGCGGGTAGTGAATAATGCCATGCAGATAATGGGAGGAATAGGCTACACCAATGTCTATCCCATTGAGAAGATGCTAAGGGACATAAGGCTTATTATGATATGGACAGGAACCAATGAAATCATGCGCCTCATAATTCAACACGAGTTTTACAGGGAGTTTTTGTCAAAGCAGATAGAGGGGAGGGACATAGAGCAGGACGCAGCAGAGGCAGACGCAGTGGAGGAGAAGGTTTACGAGTGATCAATCTTCAACATAAGAGGGAGCTGTTTTAGGGGATTTTCCTTTTATGACTTTGCGGTAGTAGTCGTAAGTGAGGGGATCTTCACTGGATAGAACCTCAGCGTTAGAGAGTTTTCCCACAAATATGGTGTGGGTGCCAACATCTAGGCTCTTTGACACCTCAAGTTCCATTACGGCCACTGAATATTCTGTGATAAGAGGAACACCTAGTTTTCCCAGCTTGTAGCCTTTAAAATCGGCGAATTTGTCTATGTCTCTGCCTGAGCGAAATCCAAATAGGCCTATGAATGTGAAAGGTGTGTGTTTGTTCAGCACCGATATGCCGAATATGCCACTTTTCTCAATAAACTCGTGGGTTAGGTTCTGTTTATTCAAACAAACAGCAACCTGAGGAGGTTCAGAGGTAACTTGGAACACACTGTTTGCTATCTGGCCGTTTAGTTTTCCCTCATAGGCAGATGTTACCACATAAAGCCCATAGCTTATTGAATATAAGGCTTTCTTATCCACTTTTTATATCTCCTCAAACTGGTCCTTGGAAGCTCCACATACGGGACATGCCCAGTCGTCAGGTAGCTTGTCAAATGGTGTTCCGGGGGCGATGCCTGAAGAGGGGTCTCCTTTTGCTGGATCGTAAATATAGCCACAAATAGTGCATTTGTACCTTTTCATGGTGACCTCCTTAAGTTTTTTGCCAGATTAGCATGGCTTGAGCAGACTTGCAAGGGTTACAATTATATATTGATTTCACTTCTGTTGTGATCTCTCTTTCTCTATAAGATGCTTTCTCAGTATCTTTCCGGTCGCGCTTTTTGGTATGCTTTCAACAAACTCAACCTCTCTTATCTTTTTATAAGGGGCCACCTGATTTGCCACAAACTCCATGAGCTCCTCTGATGATACGGCGGCTTTCTTTTTGAGAACAACGAATGCCTTTGGTATTTCTCCAGCTTCTGGGTGAGGCTTAGGTATGACGGCAGCGTCTAGCACTGCTGGATGTGAGAGAAGAACAGATTCAAGCTCTGCAGGTGCTATCTGGTAGCCTTTGTACTTTATCATCTCTTTCTTGCGGTCCAAGATGTACACATATCCATCCTCATCTATGCGTGCTATGTCTCCTGATAGATACCATCCATCCTCTGTTAAGACCTTTCTGGTTTCTTCGGGCCTGTTTAAATAGCCCTTCATAATTTGAGGTCCCTTTATGGCCAGTTCCCCAACCTCTCCAAGGGGAAGCACCTTTTCGGGATCCTCTATATCTACAATCTTTAGTTCTGTGTCGGGTATTGGTGGCCCAACGGAGTCTATTTTTACCTTTTTTCTGTCAAGGGGATTTATTGTAACCACGGGGCTTGCCTCAGTCATACCGTATCCCTGCTTAACAATTGCGTGTGGAAGGAGTTCCTGAAGCTTTATACCCACCTCTTTGGGCAAAGGGGCGGCGGCGCTTGTAATAGATTTTAAAGATGATAGGTCAAGCTTTTTGATATCAGGTACTTGGGTTAGGGCAAGGGCTATAGGGGGAGCGATGTATGTTTTGGTGACCTTGTATTCTTGGATGAGTTTGAGAAAGAGATCCATTTCAAACCTTGGCATTATAACAAGGGTGGCCCCAGCGGCTAATGTTACATTCATGAGAACCGTCATTCCGTATATGTGGAAGAATGGGAGAAAGGCTAAAACAACATCTTCCTCTGTTATTTCCTTGGTTCCTAGGGTTTGGAGTATGTTTGATGTTATGTTATAGTGGGTTAGCATAACTCCCTTCGGCAGCCCTGTGGTTCCAGAGGAGTAGGGGAGGACTGCAACATCCTCTCTGACGTTAAAGTCTATTGAAAGCTTCGCATCAGAGGCTTCTCTTATCATCCTCCAAACCCCGCTTTCTTCATCAGCAAACACCACTGTCTCTACTTCAGTTTCCTCTCTGGCTTTTTCAATGGTTTCGGAAAGGGAAGTTATGCTTATAACCAGCTTTGCTTTGGAATCGTTTAGCTGGTATCTTACCTCCCTTTCCTTGTATAATGGATTCATTGTGGTTACTGTTGCGCCTGCTTTCAGGCAGCCGTGGAAGGCTATAACATATTCAGGGCAGTTGGGCATATCTATCGCCACAACATCCCCTTTCTCTACACCTGTATTAACTAGGGCTCTTGCAAAGGCATCTATGTGGTTGGCAAGTTCCTTATAGGTGAATATTCTTCCGTCTGTGAAGATTATGGCAGTTTTCTCAGGAAGACGCCTTGAAACATCCTCTATTAACTTGAAAGCAGGTATTTCAGGTATGGGCTTAACACTTGGCCAAGGGCTTTTAACGATCATGAGCTGAGAACCTGGCTTATTTTATCTATTATTTCGTGTATTTTTCCTATAATTTCCTCCTCTTCTGCCACGCTGTTGTTAAGATCACCCACAAGCACAACAAATCTATCCGTGGCGTTTCTTATGCTTTTGAGGGCGTTTCCTATCTCCTGGGAGTCTCTCTTGCTCTTCATGGCCAGTTTTCTTACCTCATCTGCAACCACGGCGAATCCCTTTCCATGCTCACCTGCACGGGCAGCCTCTATGGCGGCGTTGAGGGATAGAAGGTTGGTCTTTTTGGCTACGTCCTCCACAGATCTCATAACAAAGTCTATCTGCTTTACGTGTTCCATCAGTTCGTCAAAGCCAGTTCTGAGCCTTTCCACATCTTGCCTTACTCTATCTGTTATGTCAGCAAGCTTTGAAAGCTCACTTACGGTTGTAGACGCCACCTCTTTAAGCACCTTTCTCTGCTCTGCCAGCATCCTTTCCCTTTCCTCAATCTCCATGCCTTTGCTTTCAACTTCTTCTCTTAGGGACTGGACATCCTTTTCGTAAACCAATCTTTCAAGAACCATGGAAGCTAGACTGGCAAACATATCAACAACCAAACTTTCTTCCTTTGTTATGGGCCTTCTCTTGAGCTTATTGTCTATTCCCACAACGCCCCAGGGCTTTCCTCTAACCACAAGAGGGGCTAGGATGAAGGAGCGGGATCTTAGGGTTTTTATTTCGGAATAAGGTGGTTGGAGCTTCCAGTCATCGGGAAAGTACTGTGATGCATCCACAAGGTATGTCTTTTTTTCAGAAAAGCATTTGTAAATTACACCAGCCCTTTTATCGGCGGGAACCTTTATCTTCTCTAAAGGCTCTTCAGCCCCCCTAGCCACTTTCGCTTCAAGCATGTTGGTTTCTGGGTTATACACAAGCACGTTTATCCTATCAAATCCCAACATGTCACAAACTACATCGGCTATGGTTTTGTACACATTTGTAACATCTGCCTTTTCAAACATGAATTTAACAGCAGTCAGTATCTTTTCCAAAAGCTTTAAACACTTTTCATCAACACCTGACATAATTCACCCCCTGGGGCTGGCTTTCTGTAAACCTTGTTATATCACACTTGAAGAAATAAGCA
>JALVZS010000016.1 GCA_027022065.1 bacterium | reverse complement strand
CACCTCTTCCATCTCAGGGTTGTGCCTGTGTCCAGAGACGGAGTAGGCCATGAAGGACTCGTTGCACTCGGGAAAGTGGAACCTCTGGTTAAGCTTTCTCCCTCCTCCCGTCACCCCGGATTTGCAGTCGGCGATTACGGGGCCCCTTATAAGGCCCTCCTTCACCAGGGGATAAAGGGCGAGTATCACCGCCGTTGCGTAGCAGCCTGGGTTTGCGACAAGCACGGTTTGAGATATTTTGTCTCTGAAGATCTCAGGAAGACCATAAACGGCCTTGTCCACGAGCTCCCTTTCTGAGTGTATCACCTTGTACCACTTTTCATAGAGAGATAGGTCCTTGAACCTGAAATCCCCAGATAGATCCACCACCTTCAGGCCTCTTCTGACAAGCTCTCCGGAGTACTTCATTGATGCACCGTGGGGGAGGCACACAAAGGCAATATCGCATGTTTCTGCTATCCTACTTGGATTGAACTCTTCAAGAACGAGATCGCATATTCCGGCCATACCGGGAAATACCTCGCTGTAGCGTTTTCCCACATAGCTTTCTGAGGTTACCACCTCCACCTTGGCTACGGGATGTAAGTGGATGAGCCTTACAAGCTCCAGTCCAGTGTATCCAGTGGCGCCTACGACTGCTACCTTAAACATAGTTTATCCTCCTTTAAAGGGAGATCTTCTGCCCTACCCTCACAAATGTGGGTGTCTCTTGTCCCAGTTTGTGTACCCTTATTATGAGCATTCCCTCCTGAACATCTAAAACCCATGCGACGGCTGTAAGCTCAAACTTCTTCGTGTAAAGCCCTAATATCCGATGTTTGGGATCCTTCAATTCTCTGGCCCATGCGGGAAATCTCTTTATATCCAGCTTTGCCAGAGGACACTTTTCAAAGAACCTGAGCGTTGCGGCATATCGGTTCAGCTTCCTTCTGGATTTATCCTTGGGAACTACCAGCTTGGACGGCAGGCACTTAAACACCCTTATGCCAACCCCTGAGAAGGCCCTTTCCCACCTGTGTACAACCTCGCCTATAAGCAGGACTGCGTCCACATCTAGAATGTTCGCTTTGGATAGCTTGAGGGAAAAGGCTTCATAACCATGAATCCAGCCTGTGGTGTCTATGAGTACCTTTTTTCCTTCTGGTAGCTTCTGCGAGAGCCTGTGGACGCAGTGCATATACGATATTATGTCGTGGGAGGGGGCGGAAAAGCCAAAGAATTCAAGGTCGTGTACTGGAAGCTCCTCCAGTAAGGTAAAAGTTTTAGTTGCTTTAACACTGCCTATGGTGCCCACTGGGCCTATATCGGACTGCCCTACATCAAGATCCACCACATAGGGTGTTTCTCCACGGGATATGAGATAAAGGGCGTAGTTCTTTATAAAAGTGCTTTTGCCTGTGTCTGTGGGGCCGATAACCATGAGTCTTTTATACGGCTCCAGCAGCGGAAAGAGCTCTCCGGAGAGTCTTTGAATATCCTGCATGTTGCCTATTATATTTAGAGCCATGGATCTGCTCAAGCAAAATATAAAGCACAATCCTGAAGACTTTGTTGTTGAAGAAGTTATGAATTTGAACCTCAAGAAGAAGGGGAGATTCTCCTATTATCTTCTCTGGAAGAAGGGGAGAAACACCCTTGATGTGCTTTTAGAGATTTCTGAAAAGTTAAATATACCCCTTTATAAATTTGGCTTTAGTGGTTTGAAGGACAAAAGGGCCGTTACGCTTCAGTATGTTTCCATAGAAGGAGGGCCTAAAAGGGGTTTAAGGGGTAAGGGGTGGAGGCTCAAATTTCTAGGGTGCTCTGAGAAAGGGATAGAGATCGGGGAGGCTTTGGGAAACAGGTTTACCATAACCATAAGGAATGTGGATGTGGGCAGGGTCATATACAACTTGGGAGTCATAAAGGATATAGGTTTTGCCAACTATTTCGGTGAGCAGAGGTTTTTGAGCGACAGATACACCTCCAAGCCCATGGCTGTTTATCTTTTGAGGGGGGATTTTGGTACTGCCTTAAAGGAGTACTTTACTCAGAGCCCCAATCTATTTATGAAGAAGAGACTGAGAAGCCTTTGGGGAAGGTGGAGGGATTTTTTAGAGGAAGCGCAGCATCTTTCCAGACAGGAGAGAGTGGCGATTAAGGTGCTTGAAAGAACAAAAGATCCAGAAAAAGCCTTTAGGGCCTTTCCCAAGAACTTGAAGCTCATGTTCTTCTTCTCGTATCAGAGCCTTTTATGGAACAGGATGCTTTCTAGGATAGTTTCAAAGGGGCCTCACTTTAAGGTGCCATTTGTTAAAGGGCAGAGGATAGCCTTTTACAAAGAAGAGAGCTCTCTGATAGACGAGCTTCTGGAGCTTGACATACCCTATGTTTCTTCAGAGGCCATGGATGGGGATTTTCCCTACAAGGAGGAGCTTGTTAGGATAGTAGAGGAGGAGGGTATAAGGAATTTGCTTGATACTGAGGTAACCTCTCTCAAGGTGTTTAATCCAGGGACAAGGAGGGCTGCGGTAAAACCCGAGGATCTTGAGGTGCTTTATCAGGATAGAAACTCTGTTACTGTGCGGTTCTTCTTGCCCTCTGGGGCTTATGCCACTGTTCTTGTAAGAAAGGCCGTTTTTATGTAGAGGTGGAGCATGCTGGTTATACCCGCTGTGGATATAAAGGATGGAAAGTGCGTGAGACTATACAAGGGGGAGAGGGATTCTGCGAAGGTTTACTACGAGAACCCGGTGGATGTGGCCAAGATGTGGGAGGAAAAGGGGGCGGGAAGGATACACATAGTAGATCTTGATGGGGCCTTTGAGGGAAGGCCAAAGAACATGCACCTCATTGAGAGAATAGCTTCATCAGTGTCTGTTCCCGTTGAGCTGGGAGGAGGCGTAAGGGATAGAGCTACGGTTAAGGCCCTTTTGGATGTGGGGGTTTCCTGGGTGATTTTGGGAACCGTTGTCGCTGAGGATTTCCAGTTGTTTTCGGAGATCTGCCAGGAATTCCCCGGAAGGGTTATAGCGGGAATAGATGGAAGGAAAGGCAAGGTGGTTGTTAAAGGGTGGGAAGAGGAGGAGCCTCTTTCCGTTTTGGAGCTTGCAAAGAGGGTGGAGGGCCTTCCCGTGGAGGCCATAATCTTTACAGAGGTCTCAAGGGACGGCACCCTTGAGGGTGTGGAGAGGGATCTGACAAGGAGGCTTGCAGAGGCTGTCAGTGTTCCCATTATTGCCTCTGGAGGGGTATCAAGCCTTGAGGATATAAAGGCTGTAAAGGAGCTAGAGCCTCTGGGGGTAATGGGGGTTATTGTGGGGAAGGCCCTCTATGAGGGAAGGTTTACCCTTGAGGAAGCCATAGAGGTGGCCAAAGATGCTGGCTAAAAGGATTATCCCTTGCCTTGATGTGAAAGAGGGCAGGGTGGTTAAAGGGGTGAACTTTGTTGATCTGAGGGACGCAGGGGACCCTGTGGAGAACGCCAAGTTCTACGATGAGCAGATGGCGGATGAGCTTGTCTTTTTGGACATAACCGCTTCTTATGAAAAGAGATTCATCATGATTGATGTGGTTAAGAGGGTGGCTGAAACGGTGTTTATGCCCTTTACAGTAGGAGGGGGGATAAGGAGCATTGAGGATATAAGGGAGCTACTGAAGGCGGGGGCGGATAAGGTTTCCATAAATACGGCGGCTGTTAAGCGTCCTGAGCTTGTTGCTGAGGCTGCTAAGGCCTTTGGAAGTCAGTGCATAGTGGTGGCAATAGACGCGAAGAGAAAGGGGGGTTCGTGGGAGGTATACATACACGGTGGGAGAACTCCTACGGGGATTGATGCTATTGAGTGGGCGAGAAAGGTGCAGGAGCTTGGAGCGGGGGAAATTCTTCTTACCAGCATGGACAGGGATGGGACAAAGGAGGGATACGATATAGAGCTTACCAGGGCCATTGCTGAAGCAGTTGAGATACCTGTTATAGCCTCTGGGGGTGCTGGTAATTTAGAACACCTGTACCAGGGGATAGTGGAGGGAAAGGCCGACGCCGTGCTTGCGGCATCAATCTTTCACTATAGGGAGTATTCTATCGTAGAGGCGAAACGCTATTTAAAAGAAAGAGGGGTGCCTGTTAGGCTTTGATACCTGGCTGGTTGGCTTCTGGCATCTTGTTGTTTCTTTCTTTCGTTCCAGTTGCAGGACACAGCCTTGTAGCCTACTTTGCCTTTGTTCCTCTATTCAGAAGGATAGAAACTACCAGAATTAAGCATTTTTTCTTTATGGGGGCAATCTTCTGGTTTCTTACCCTTTACTGGATCCCCAGGACCCTGAACAGCTACGGCAATACGGGATGGCCTCTTGCTGTGTTGGCCTATGTTCTTCTGGCTCTGTATCTGTCCCTGTTCTTCCTGCTTTGGGGTATTATAGGTAGAGTAGCGAGAGGCAATCTGTGGATACTTGCCGCATCCTTTGTATTTCTTGAGTGGCTTAGATCAAGAGTTCTTTACGGTTTTCCCCTGTTCATGCTGGCCCATACCCAGGTGGACTTTTCCTTTGCACTGCAGGTGGCATCCCTTCTTGGACAGTGGGGGGTGAGCCTAGAGGTGGCGCTTTTCTCTGTGCTGGTTGCCAGGTACAGAAGGTTCATACCTGTGTATCTGGCACTGTTTTTTGCTGTAAACGGATTCTTGTGGTTAAAGACGCCTGAGGGGAACATCCCTCTTAAAGTGGCCATTGTTCAGCCCTCTCTAACCGAGGAGGAGAAATGGAATCCGCTTATGAAGGAGAAGAACATTGAAACGGTTGTGAGCATGATAAAAAGGGCTTGTGGTACATCACCCGACCTCATAATAACTCCAGAAACCACCTTTCCCTTTTACTGGAATGTGGACAGCGAAACCTACGGTGTGCTGGAAAGTCTGGAAGCGTGTCCTTCCTACGTGCTTATAGGTG
>JALVZS010000015.1:7491-15542 GCA_027022065.1 bacterium | reverse complement strand
ATCTTTGGCCTGCGGTAGAAGACGTGGTAAGCGGCGTATTGTTGGGCCACGGCAAAGCCTTCCTGGTGGTAGTGCCGCACCCCCTGTCTTTTGTGGTGATGAAGGCAGTAGCTTTTCTCAAACGCAGCGAAGACTCATTGAAGAAAAAAAAGGATCAATACCAAGCCAAAGCCGTGCTTAGGGCTTACGCAAACCTCCACGGGCTTGAAGATACAACTCGTGGCATCAAGAACCGCATTGGCACCATAGGAGCAAGTAGGAAGTTCACCGCAAAACTGGAAGACCTGACCAACAAGTGGGTGGAAGAAGTAGACAAAGCACTTGGAGCCTGAAGCGTTTCGCTTTGCGGGTAAGAGTTTGATTCAAGACCTGCAAAGTGATATAAGTCTAACATGAGCGCGAGGGGAAGCTTCTGTCCAATAATAAAGTCGGAGTGCCTAAAGGGGCAGTGTAGGTTTTGGGACATTTACAAGAAGAAGTGCACGCTCATACACCTAGTTGATCTATTTGAGGAGATAAACCAGCATCTAAAGTGTCTGAGAGAGAAGCTTCTTGAAGAGGAGTGTCCTGACGGGGACTAGCTGGTAACTACCTTCACCTTTAGCCCCTCTATATTTTCAAAGGAGTCCTTTGCACTTTTCAGGTACTCAAAGATCTCCAGCTGTCCAAAGCTGTCAAATATGGCGCAAAGTCCCCTCCCCCTTCCCTCCTCAAAGCTGTTAACAGGACCGAAAACTGCCTTATCCCCTGCAAATATGGCTTTTATTTTTCTGCCTTCAAGGTACTCCTCAGCAATGCTTATTATAAGGTTGCCAAAGGAATCCGCAGTTATTACCTCCCCCTCCACCACATCCCCTTTATCCACCACCTTCGGCCTTGGTATCCTCACCATGTCCTCAACGGGAGAGGCAAGGCTCAAAAGAGGAATGCCCCGTGCCAGAAAGGCAGAAACAGGAGCAAATATGTCCCTTCCGTGAAATGTTCTGCTTACGGGCTTTAGAAAGAAGGAGTCATCATCCACCGCAAAGATCCTATCTCCAGGTTCTGCAACAAAGGAAAGCACCCCGTTGTCAGGAGCGATAAAGAGGGTCCTTCCCTTTTGAAGGCATATAATTCTCCTTTCGGTTCCCACCCCCGGATCCACCACAACAACGTGAATGCTGCCCTCTGGAAAGAAGCGGTGGCTTTTTGAAATGATGAATGCTGCTTCCTTAACATTTCCAAATCCCACGGTGTGGGTGAGGTCCACCACTCTAACATGGGGAGCGATACTGAGTATCACCCCCTTCATTATCCCGACGAAGCAACTGCCCGCCCCGAAATCTGTGGTCAGGGTGATCAGCCTTGAAGCCTCCATACCGTTGTTCCGTCAGGCCTGTCCTCAAGGATTATGCCCTTGCTCTTTAGATACTCCCTTATCTCATCGGCCTTTTTATAGTTCTTTTCCCTTCTGGCCCTTGCCCTTTCCTCCACCAGCCTCTCTATCTCTTCTCTGGGCAAAGGCAACTTTTCATCGGGAATCCTAAACCAGCCAGAGGCAGAGTGGGTCAAAATCCCAAAGACATCCCTTGCATCACCCATAAAGGCATCCATAACCCTGGCAACCGCAGCTTTCTCAGAAAGGGAAACGGCGCTTCCGTCCACGAATCTGTTGAACTCTCTAGCAGCCTCAAAGAGCTTCCCCAGGGCCAAAGCGGTGTTGAAATCGTCGTCCATGGCCTCAAAGAAGCCTTCATGTAGCTCCTTTAAGGTCCTTTCAGCAACCCTCGCCTCATCGGAAAGCCTACTAGCAGGCCCTTCTGATAAAAGCTCCTCCACCTTCTCCTTGCACCTGTATAGCCTGTCCAAAGACTCCTTCTCCCTCTCCATTACATCGTAGGTAAAGTCTATGGGGCTTCTGTAGTGGGTCTTAAGGAGAAACAGCCTTAGTATCTCCGCATCCCAGCGGGCAAGTATCTCCCTTATAAGGATGATGTTACCAAGGGACTTGCTCATCTTCTCCTTGTTTATATTCACAAATCCATTGTGTATCCAGTACTTAACAAAGGGTTTTCCGGTTGCCCCCTCGCTTTGGGCTATCTCGTTCTCATGATGAGGAAAGATAAGATCCATTCCACCGCCGTGTATGTCAAAGGTCTCCCCGAGGTACTTCATGGACATGGCAGAGCACTCAATATGCCAGCCGGGTCTGCCCTTGCCCCAGGGAGAGTCCCACCACGGCTCGCCAGGCTTTGAGGCCTTCCACAGGGCAAAATCCAGAGGATCCCTCTTCTTCTCGTCCACCTCTATCCTGGCTCCCGCCATCATCTCCTCAAGGCTTCTCCCCGAAAGCTTTCCGTAAGCTGGAAACTTCCTCACCTCGTAATAAACATCCCCCTCCACCACATACGCTATGCCCTTTTCCTCAAGCCTCTTTATAAGCTCTATCATATCGGAGATGTGCTCCGTGGCCTTAGGCTCCACATCGGGCCTTAAAGCGCCAAGGGCATCAACATCCTCGTAAAAGGCTTCAATGTACCTTTCCGCTATCTCCTTGGTGCTGACCCCCTCTTCATTGGCCCTCTTGATGATCTTGTCATCCACATCGGTAAAGTTGCGCACATAGGTTACGTCATAACCTTTTTTCTTCAGGTATCTATAGATCATGTCAAAGACCAGAATGGAGCGGGCATGGCCTATGTGGCAGTAGTCGTAAACAGTAACACCGCACACATACATGCCCACCTTATTTCCCTGAAGGGGAACAAACTCCTCCTTCCTTCTATTAAAGGTGTTATAGACCCTCATTTCTCCTCCTTCCTGTTCATAATATCCTTATATCTAAAACCTCCGCCTATATCCGTTTGAAACTGCTCCTTTATCTTCATGATCTCATCCAGCACATCAAAGAACACGTCAACCAGCTTGGGATCAAAGGGGTTTCCCCTCTCCTCTTTTATCATATCCAGCACCTTCTCAACAGGCATTGCGGGTCTGTAAACCCTGTCTGAGGTGCAGGCATCAAAGAAATCAACAAGAGAACATATCCTACCTTCCAGCGGTATCTCCTCTTCCTTAAGCCCGTAAGGGTACCCCTTTCCGTTCCACTTCTCGTGATGCGTGAGAGCTACCCTTTCCGCCATCTGCATAATGGGATGAGAGGAGCCTTTAAGTATGTCCGCACCAATTATAGTGTGACGCTTCATTATCTCAAACTCCTCAGGAGTAAGCTTACCAGGCTTCAACAGGATGTTATCGGGTATACCTATCTTTCCCAAATCGTGCATGGGAGTAGCATACTCAATCTGCTTCACCACATCGTCGGGAAGCCCCAGCGCTCTTGCTATAACACCGCATATCTTGCCCACCCTTTTGGTATGCTCACCCGTTTCATCGTCCCTGTACTCCGCCGCCCTTCCCAACCGCTCTATCAACTCAAGATAGGCAGCATCAAGCCTCTTATACGCCTCTCTCAGCTCTTTTGTTCTCTCAAGTACCTCTTTTTCCAGAACCTCGTTGTAGTTCTTCAAAAGATCGTTATAGCGCTTTATCTTTATGAGGTTTTTCACCCTTAAAAGCAGCTCGTTTTTGTCAAAAGGCTTGGCTATAAACTCGTCGGCACCGCTTTCAAGCCCCTCAAGCCTGTGCTTTAGATCCCCCAAAGCAGTAACCACCACTATGGGAATGTTGACCGTATCGGGATCCTGCTTTATGGCCCTACACGCCTCAAGCCCGTTCATTATGGGCATTATGATGTCCATAATAATCACATCGGGCTTCTCCCTCTTCGCCTTCTCCACCGCTTCTTTTCCATTTTCCGCCTCAATCACATCGCAGCCGGAGGAGAGAAACACAAGCTTCAAAAAGTCCCTGTTCACCTTCTCATCATCCACTATGAGCACCTTCGGCTTCACCCGAAACCTCCAGCCTCATGTTTTGCACCTGACAAAACCTTTGTCAACTTTAATTTATATCCCCAGTGTTAGAGCTGCCAACCAGCGAAAGGATTTTCATTCTTGGAATAATAACACTATAAATTTTGAATCAAATCAGTAGGAAGATTTTAAAAAATATTTATATTTTTGTTGACAAACAGCATGAAGCGGAAATATATTGAATGACAACCAAGAAGAAGAAGAAGAAGAAGAAGAAATTTCTCGGAAGTTTTCTAAACTTTATAACTATTTTTTATTTTATGGCTCTACGGAGGTGGAGCTATGAGTATAAGATTTAAGATTCTGGGCTCTATCTTCATAATACTGGTTTTGAGCTTTGCCGCACTAACCGTAACCATATCAAATATTGTTAGAATGAGAAGGACAGCAGACAAACTAAGGATAGTGCAGCAGCACATATCAAGAAACATTGAGGAGGCAAACAAGCTCATACAGGAGTCATCAAAATACGCCTGCATGTCCCTTATAACGGGAAGAAAGGACCTCATGGATAAAGCAGTAAGCCTCACAGGGAAGGCCACCAACAGCCTTAAAGACCTAAAGAACAACACCAGCAACCGCCAGCTTATAAAAGAAGTCTCAAGAATATCGGACATGATAAAGGCATACAGAAAAGGCCTTGCCTCTGCATCGGGAGCCGTTGTCAGAGTCAACCGTGCTCTATCTCAGAGTGAAGAGTTCAACCAAATAATGTCCCAGGGAGATGCCATATCCGAAAGGCTTGAGAAGACAAAGAACTCTATACTTCAGGCCCTTGATAGAGAATTCGTTCAGCAGGCATCATCAAGCAAAAGGATAACAAGCTTCACCATAGCGCTAATGGTTATCAACTTCATAATTGGATTTGCCATTGCCCTTGTGCTCTCCAGTAGGATCTCTGAAACCTCTAAAAAGCTCTCCAGCGGTCTCAAAGAGCTCGCAGAGGGAAAGGGAGACCTCAGGTTCAGGTTTAAAAAGGGCTCCAACGACGAGCTGGGAGAGGCAACGGGCTGGTTCAACAGGTTCATGGACACACTGAAAGATATGATTACCACGGTTAAGGATAGCGTCCAGGCCGTTCAGGACTCCGTTACAAGGGTCTCATCGGCATCTGAGGAGCTCTCTGCAAGTCTTGAGGAAACCTCCCAAACCACCGCAACCCTTGCGGCAACAGCTGAGGAGCTTGAAAGAACAGCTCGGGAACATGAAAACACCGCCCAGGCGGTTACGGAAAACGCCGAGGTGAATAAGCAAACGGCTATAAAGGGCTATGAATACATCAACACGCTCACCAGCGAAATCGCCAGGGTGAAAGAGGAGTTTGAAGCCATTGCCTACAACATAAAGGACCTCCACAGCCAGGCGGAAGCTATCAAGAGCATAGTATCTGTGATAAACGAGATAGCAGACCAAACCAATCTCCTTGCCCTCAACGCAGCCATTGAGGCGGCAAGGGCTGGCGAGCACGGAAGGGGATTTGCCGTTGTGGCAGATGAGGTGAGAAAGCTTGCGGAAAAAACAACTGCACAGACCAGAAATATTGAAGAGATCATAAGGGGCATCAGCAGCCGCATAGAGGACTATGTTGAAAGCGTATCCCGCAGTTCTGAAAGCATCCTAAAGGTGTCCCAGTATGCAGAGGAGACCATGAGGATGCTGGAAGAGGTAAAGGTGAGAAGCTCCGACACAAGAACCAGAGTGGAGGAGATATACCAGGCATTGCAGGAGCAGAAAACGGCCACATCCCAGGTATCTCAAAGTCTGCACGAGATAAACATAGCCGTGGAGGAGGCGTCAAAGGCGTTGATTGACATAACAGACAGCATAAAGG
The DNA here is from genome assembly GCA_027022065.1 of bacterium. GTDB lineage: Bacteria > Thermosulfidibacterota > Thermosulfidibacteria > Thermosulfidibacterales > Thermosulfidibacteraceae > JALVZS01. The sequence goes on along the minus strand of JALVZS010000015.1, from coordinate 9,797 downwards.
ACGTGGTTAATAAGGTTGAAGAGCTGAAGGGTCTAACTGACGGCTTCACCGTATAGGAGAGCTGCCATGGATCTCATGGAGCTTACCACAAGCCACAAGCTCAAGATAGTAAACCTGCTACTCAACCACCCAGATACCTTTATAGCCATATACAGAGAGAAGATACTCTATGTATCACCGGGTATCCTGGAAAAGTTCGGCTACACTGTGGAGGAACTGAAGAGCACCTATATTTGGGACCTCATGGCAGATGAAAGAACAAAAGAAATGGTCAAAAGAATGGTGCTAAAGAGGCTCTACGAGGGATACAACGAGCCTAAGGCCTACTCCCACCTGCCCGTAAGGAAGAAAAATGGAGAGGTGGCATACATATACGACCTGGCCTTCACCATTGAGCTTGAGGATGGAAGGGCCGTGCTTGCCATAGGCTTTGACTTCACCAAGGAGCATTTACAGGAGGAAAACCTCAGAAAGGAGAGAACGAATCAGATATTAAGCAGCATCAGCGATGTAATCTGCCTTTTGGATAAAGAGGGGGTGATAAGGTACATAAGCCCATCGGTGAAGAACATCGTCGGCATGCCCGAAAGCCATTTCCTGATGAGAAGCGTTGAGGAGGTCCTATCTCACCATCTCACAGAGGAAAGCATAAAGAGCTTCAAGGAAATGCTATCAGCCGTCTTCCAGGAAAGAGACAGGGCCATATCCACCTCCCTAGAAGTGGAGCTCAACGGAAGGAGAAAGTTCTTTGAGGTACACATACAGCTTCCAGATAACTGGGAGGAGATAGGGCTTGAAGGACCCATACTATCCGCAAGGGATGTCACAGAAGTTAAGCTTATAGAGCAGAAGCTCGTGGGAATAAGGTATTACGATCTCGTCACAGGTCTTCCCAGAAGGGCCCTTGTAACGGAAAAGATGGAGAAGATGCTGGCCATGTCCCAAAGAGAGGGACATTACATACTTGTTGTCGTTCTGGACATGAAGGGGCTTGAGAATGTGAACATGATCATGGGCCAAGGTGCCAAGGAAAGGGTCTTAAAGGAAGTATCAAACAGGTTACTGAAGAACCTGAGAGTAAGCGACCTTGTGGGGAAACTCAGCGAGGAACAGTTCTTGGTGATAGTATCAGGGGTGAAGGACACCTCAAAGATAACCAACATATTGGATAAGATCAGAAGGGTGCTGAACATCACCCTACACCATGAAGACATGGCTATAGAGCTCTATCCTCAGATGGGAGCCTCCCTTTTCCCAGTGGATGGAACCTCTGCCGAGGAGCTTGTGGAAAAGGCCGAGATAGCGCTGTATCTCGCCAAGCTCAAAAACAGGGACTACCTGCTCTTCTCCGAAAAGCTCTGGTCTGAGCTTGAAAGAAAACTGAAGATAAGGGAGGAGCTAAAAAGGGCAATATCTAACAGGGAGATAAAGAACTACTACCAGCCCATATTTGACACGGACACCCTTAAGGTATCAGGCATAGAGGCGCTGGCCAGGTGGTTCCATCCGAAAAAAGGCATGATTCCACCTGCCGAGTTTATACCCGTGGCGGAGGAGAACAACCTCATAACAGACCTGGGCCACCTAGTAGCGGAACAGGCCCTAAGGGATCTCTCAAGGTTGCGAGAGAAAGGCTTCAAAAACCTGTGGGTGTCTATAAACCTATCCCCAAAGCAGTTCTTTGAACCTGAGCTCATGCACAGGTTCTCCTACATGGCCGAGCGCTTCAACATCAATCCCCAATATATAGTGCTTGAGATAACAGAGGACGCCACCTTTGAGGATCCCCAAAAGGCATCATCAATAATAAATGGCCTTAAGAACTTGGGATTTAAAATAGGCATTGACGATTTCGGCAAGGGGTACTCCTACCTCAGCCACTTGGTTGACCTTGAGGTGGATATCCTGAAGATAGATATGGATTTCATAATAAAAATGCTGGATCCTGAAAACACCAAGGTGAGGAGAATCGTAAAGACCATCATAGATCTCTCCCACTCCATGGGAGCTATGTGCATTGCAGAGGGGGTGGAGAACAAACAGGTAATACAGGAACTCAGGGATATGGGTTGTGATGCTGTGCAGGGATTTTACCTGGCCAAGCCCATGGACTTCGTAGGACTAATTTCACTTCTTTAGTATTCCCACCTCCACAGACATCCCTGGAATGAGAAGGCTCCTGTCCTTATCCTCTACGGCTATCTTTATAGGAATGCGCTGAACAACCTTTGTGAACTCTCCAGCAGTGACGTCCCTAGGTATTAGGGCAAACTTTGCAGCAGAGGCCCTGAGTATCTTTATGACCC
>JALVZS010000015.1:5877-7481 GCA_027022065.1 bacterium | reverse complement strand
ACCCTTGTGTGCTCAAGGTTGAGCTTCGCAACCTGCAGTGCCCTTTTTGCCTTCTCAACTGCTGCTTTGGCGCTTTCTATCTCCTTTTTTATCTCCTCTATCTGAAGCTTTCTTATCTTCACCTTGATAAGCTGTGCCCTTGCCTCAGCAAGCTGCGCCTTTCGTGCATCCACAAGCTCCTTGGTTCTTTTGTACTGCTCAACGATTATGTCGTATTTCCTCCTGCCAATAGCTCCCGATTTGTAAAGATTTTTGAATCTCGCATAATCCCTCTTTACCCTGGCAAATGAAGCCAAGGCCTCCTTCAAGCCCGCCTCTGCCCTTTTCACCTGAGCACTAACCACCTCTTGGGAGAGCTTATAGGCGTTAATGGACTGCTTGAGCTTCTCCTGAAGAACGCTGAGCCTCTTTTGTGCATAAGCAACCTCAGCCTTTGCCAGGTTGTATCTAGCAAGATAGTCCCTGTCGTCCAGCAAAAATAGAAGCTGCCCCTTATTCACATGCTGGGACTCGTCAACCAAAATCTTCTTTATGTGTCCAGGAACCAAAGGAGAAATGTTCACGATGTCTGCCTCAACGAAGGCATCCTCGGTGTAGGCGTGGGTGTACCTGTAGTAAAGCCACATGGAGAATCTAATTAATCCGTAAACGGCAATAATAACCCCTATTGAAGCCGCTATCAGCCTTTTTCTTGGCATTTGAAAAGCCTTAATCAAGGGCACTTTCCAGAAGCTTAATTATGCTCCTCTTCCTCTCCTCAATGAAATCTTCGTTAACCTCTATCTGATATATCTCCTCTATAAAGGGCCTCGTTATGAAGTGGGATATGCTCATGCCCAAGATGTTGAGCCAAAGGTGTCTTGTGGATATGGGAATCTTTCTCTGGAAGCCCCACTCCTTAAACTTGGAGGCTATACCGCCACTTTTAAGGGTTTCGTCTTCCTCCACCAGTCTCTTCAGAGTTTCCCTCAAATACCGCCCACCAGAGCATATCTCCCTCAACTGAAGCACGAACATGTCCGGATACTTCTCAACAAAGGATATGCAGGCATCAACCACGCTTTTTATGAGCTCCTCCTCTCCGGAGGCCTTCTCAAAGGCCTCCAGCACCATGTTTATAAAAAGCTTGGTCTGCTGGTAGAGAACCTCCTTGTAAAGCTCCTTCTTGTTTCTGAAGTAGTAATAAATAGTAGCCTTGTTGAGGCGAGCGGCCCTGCTTATGTCCTCTATGCGGGCGCCCTCGTAACCCTTTTTGGAAAAAATCTGAAACGCCTTTCTAAGGATTCTCTCTCTTGTTTTACTCATCTTGATAAAACACCAACTATTTGGTTAACTTCTACCATGCCTGCATGGCTCGGTCAACAAATTATTTCTGGAGGGAAGCTATGAAGGTTCAGCCCAATAAATACTACTGGCTCATTTTAAAGGTGGGAGACTGGGAAAAGCCTGGAAGGTGCATGCAGCTTTCCATAAGGCCTCTAAAAGATGAGGAGAAAAGGGAAATACCTCCCATGGAGGTTGAACCAACCCATGTTATAAACTTCTTTGACTTTGAGGCAAGAAGACAGATTTTCGGGAAGCTGGTTGAGGAAACGGAAAAGAGA
>JALVZS010000015.1:0-5867 GCA_027022065.1 bacterium | reverse complement strand
AAAGAAAAATACTACATCTTCCAGGAGTTTGAAGGATAGCTAGACGGTAAGACCACCGTCAACACTTATAACCGCACCGTTTATGAAGGAAGCATCATCGGAGGCCAGAAAAAGGTAAACCTTCGCCACCTCCTCAGGTGTTCCCATGCGCCGAAGAGGCGTCTTTTCTATAACGGCCCTTTTCACCTCCTGAGGCAGATTTTTTGTCATGTCCGTCTCTATAAATCCCGGAGCCACAGCGTTCACCCTTATGCCCTTGGGACCCAGTTCCCTCGCCCACACCTTTGTCATGCCTATCACGGCACTCTTGGAAGCCACATAGTTGGTCTGTCCAAAGTTCCCGTAAAGGGCCACAACGGAGCTCGCATTGAGTATAACCCCGCATCCTCTCTCCACCATATAGGGAACAACCGCCTTCGTGCAGTTGAACACGCCCTTGAGATTCACATCAATAACCTGCTGAAACTCCTCTTCCTCCATCTTCAGCAGGGTTTTATCCCTTATGATGCCTGCATTGTTAACAAGAATGTCTATCTTCCCAAAGGTATCAACCACACTTTTTGCCATCTCTTTTGCAGAGCCTAATTCCCTAACATCCACATAAAGCGCTAGTGCCTCACCACCCGAAGCCTTTATCTCTTCCTCCACCTTTTTTGCCCCATCAATGTCTATGTCAGCTAGGGCCACCTTGGCTCCCTCAGAGGCAAACAGTAAAGCTGTGGCTCTGCCTATACCCCTTGCTGCCCCTGTTATGATGGCCACTTTATCTTTAAGCCTCAAGGCCTCAACCCCTTATCATCTTTATGGCGCAGTACTCGCCGCACATGGTGCAGACCTCCTCCTCTTTCTGAGGAGGCCTCTGGTCCCTCATCATCTTGGCCTTAACAGGATCCAGGGCAAGCTCTATCTGCTTTTTCCAATCAAGGTTCCAACGAGCCTTTGACATCTCAAGGTCCCATTCCGCAGCGCCTTTAACCCCCTTGGCAATGTCAGCGGCATGTGCCGCTATCCTTGCGGCAATCACGCCTTCTCTCACATCCTCCACCGTGGGAAGCCTCAGATGTTCAGAAGGCGTAACATAGCAGAGGAAATCCGCCCCGTACCAGGCGGCTATGGCCCCTCCTATGGCGGACACTATGTGATCGTAGCCCGGTGCCACATCAGTAACAACGGGACCAAGCACATAGAAGGGTGCTCCGTGACATATCCTCTTTTGAAGGAGCATATTAGTCCCTATCTGGTGAAGAGGCACATGGCCAGGACCTTCCACCATCACCTGAACGCCCTTCTCCCAAGCTCTTTGAACCAGCTCCCCTATAATGATGAGCTCCTGTATCTGCCCACGATCAGTGGCATCAGCAATGCAGCCGGGCCTGAAGCCGTCTCCAAGGGAAAGCACCATATCATACTCTCTAGCTATATCCAGAAGCTCATCGTAGTACTCGTAAAGCGGGTTCTCCTTCTTGTTGTACTTCATCCAGGCAACGAGGATAGCACCACCTCTGCTCACAACCCCAAGAACCCTTCCTTCTTTTTCCATCCTACTGACCGTCTCAAGGGTAACGCCGCAGTGAACGGTGATAAAGTCCACGCCATCCTCGGCGTGCTTGCGTATAACGTCAAATATGTGCTCCTTGTCCATGTGTATCACGCCCTTTCCCTTCTTCCTCTGTTCAATGGCGGCTTGGTATATGGGAACGGTGCCCACCATAACGGGACAGTTCTCCAGAACCTCTTTTCTCATGTAGTCCAGATCGCCACCAGTGGAGAGATCCATCACAGCATCCGCCCCAGCCTCTACAGCGGCTTTTAGCTTTTCCAGCTCCTCCTCGTAGTTTACGTAGTCGGAAGATGTACCTATATTGGCATTCACCTTTGTTCTCAACCCTTTTCCTATGCCGAGAATCCTCTTTATGTGCTTTCTGTTTTTATTCCTCGGTATTATAACCTCCCCTCTAGCTATGGCCTCCCTCAGCTCGTTAACATCTATGCCCTCATCCTTAGCCACCGCCTTCATCTCTTCGGTTATTATCCCTTTTCTTGCAGCCTCAAGCTGGGTCATTTTAAACCTCCAAACGCTTTTTCATCTCACAGGCAACCGCCTGAGGATCAGGAACCCTGAAGAAGAGGCTCATCGCCGCAACGCCTTCAGCTCCCGCTTTTTTAAGCTCCTCTACTTTATCTATATCTATACCCCCCAAGGGATAAACGGGCTTTTTAGAGTTAATAATAGCATTTCTTAAATATTCAACTCCCAAAGGCTTAGCCATAGGCTTGCTCTTTGTGCGGTAGACGGGAGATAGAAAAAAGTAATCAACATCCTCCTCAAAGCGCCTAACTTCCTCAAGGGTGTGGGCGGAATAGCCTATCAAGCTCTTCCAAATCCTCCTCACCTCTTTAGGCGGGATGGAATCCGCTCCAAGATGCACACCGTCGGCATCTATGAGCATGGCCACATCCACCCTGTCCTTCACTATAAGCTTGGCAGAATAGCGGCGGGTGAGCATTCTGAACTGCCTTCCCACATAGAGGATAGTTTTAGGATTGAGATCTGGTTCTCTCAGAAGCACACAGTCCACCCCACCTGCTAACGCCTCCTCCACTATCTCTATCATGGGCCTGTTTTTAACCAGGTGCCTGTTGGTTATAAGGCATATCCTAAAGGGCCACCTCATCCCCTTAACCTTTCCGCTATGAGTTTGGCCGCTTTCCTTCCTGAAAGGAGCATACCGCCAAAGATGGGCCCCATCCTGTGCTTTCCGTAGCACGCCACAGCAGCCATACCCACAACGAACAGTCCCGGATACACCTCACCTGTAAACTCCTCAGAAGCCTTCTCTCCAAACTCCGCCCACATGGACCTCTCACCAGCCACATCTCCTGTGGGAGTGGAAAGCTTCTTTTTCAGCTTTTTTACCACGATATTGGCAATTTCTGCATCATGCCCCGTTCCATCAACCACGTATTTGGCCTCCACTGTAACGGGATCCACGTGAAGCCCCGAAAGCTCAACTGGAGTCCAGGAAATCACAAGACCAGAGACCTTCTCCTCCTTCCCTTTTACTTTAACATCTACAGCACTCCAGAGGTTGAAGATACGGGCTCCGGCCCTAACAGCCTTCAGACCCAGGGCGCAAGCAAACTCTATGGCATTTATCAGGTAGTATCCCTTTTCTTTGTAAGGCCTGTAGCTAACCTCCATATCCTCAACTATGGGAAGAGCCTCCTCCTGTATCACGATTTCGTTAAACATGGCCCCTCCACCCCAGATTCCTCCACCTATGGACATCTTCCTTTCAAAGATTCCTACCTTAAAGCCCTCTTTTGCCAGATAATAGGCGCAGGTAAGTCCTGCAGGACCAGCTCCCACTATAGCCACATCCATATCCACAAAGTCCAAAAACCTCTCCATATAGCTCTCAACTATGGCCCTAGTAATCACCTTCTCATCAAGCATGGCAAAGCCTCCTAGTATTTTCTCTCGCCAAATATGGCAGTGCCTATCCTAACCATGGTGGCCCCCTCCTCAATGGCCACCTCAAAGTCATTGCTCATCCCCATGGAAAGCTCTTTGAGAACCTCTTCCCCAAGCTCCCGATTTATCCTGTCCCTAAGCTCCCTCAAGGTCTTGAAAACCCATCTCACCTCTTCGGGATCCTCCACATAGGGAGCCACCGTCATCAGCCCTATGGGATTCAGATGCTTGCAGGAGAGCACCTTCTTAACCAAATCCGGTGCATCCTCAACAAAAACCCCGTGCTTGGTCTCCTCTTCAGCCACATTCACCTCTATGAGCACAGGGATAACCTTACCAACCTTTGAAGCCCTCTTCTCCAGCTCCTCCACAAGGGCATCTCTATCTACAGAGTGGATCACATCAAATATCCTCAAGGCATGTTTAACCTTGTTGCGCTGAAGGTGCCCTATCATGTGCCACGTCACGGGAAGATCGCTCAAAACCTCGTATTTGCTCACGGCCTCCTGCACCCTGTTCTCCCCTATGTGCTCTATACCCGCCTCAACTGCTTCTCTTATAGCTTCTGGAGGATGGGTCTTGCTCACAGCGATAAGGGTAATCTCATCGGGACTCCTGCCGGATCTCTCACAGGCCCTCTCTATCCTCTCCTTTACCACCTTCACATTTTCCGCTATACCCATTGTCTAAGCCCCCATGGCCTATATATTACAAAAGGAGGGAGTTTGCCATGGGTGATTTTAACTTTATAGGAAGGTTTCTAATAACTGCCGGGCTTTTCCTGGTGGGAGTTGGTCTGCTCCTTATGGTGGTGGGAAAGCTGCCCTACATAGGCAGGCTTCCGGGAGACATTTATGTGAAAAAGGGCAATTTTACTTTTTACTTCCCGTTGGCAACCTGCATACTTTTAAGCATTCTCTTTACAATTTTCATTAACCTCATCTTTAGAAGGTAAATCTAAAGCAGATATGTCATGGCCTTTACTGCACTCTCGGGAGAGTTGAATATGGGATAGATGCTCAACGCCTTTTTCTCGTCCAGTTTGCTGCGGTCTCCCCCTATAAAGACCGTTATGGGCTTGTTGTACCTCTTTGATATGTCAGCAATGCGCCTGAGAAGCTCCTCTGCGTAATCCCACTCGTGGGCGTAAAACTGCGTGGCAAATACAATTCCACCAAAGGTGTCCTTCTGAGCTATCCTCTCCACCACCTCAGCGTAGGCGGGCATCTCGTAGAGATCTCCTAGATCCAGTGGATTTGTGGGCCTTATAACCTTCGCCCTTGCCTTTGAGCAGACAAAATCCAGTATATCCTTAGGATACTCTGGCAGCTCAAACCCATTAAGGGCAGCGGCATCGGCAAGGATCACTCCCTCCCCGCCAGAGCGGGAAACCACCGCCAAAGCTCTTCCCTTAAGCCTCGGAAGCTGTAAAGCCTTCGCGGCAAGAACGGCTTCCTCCTGGGAGCGCACCCTTATCTTGCCGGCCTGTTTTATCGCCGCTGTCACCAGCTCGTCTTTCGTGGTTAAGGCCGCAGTGTGGAACCTGGCTATACGCCTTGCGGCCTCACTCACATTGGCCTTATGGACTATCACGGGCTTTCTGCACCTTTTAAGGGACTCGTAAAACCTCCTTCCGTTTTTTACATCCTCAAGGTAGCAGATGATGAGATCCGTTTCTGGATCATCCGCCAGAAAGTCTATGTAATGGCACTCATCAAGCACCAGCTTATTCCCTATGCTTACCACCTTTGAAAGCCCCAAGCCCTCCTCGGAAAGGGCATTTATGTAGCTTGAGGCAACACCACCGCTTTGAGAGATAACGGATATCCTGCCCTTAATAACCCTATGCTCTATCTTGGCAAAGGGAGTGACGAAGCCGCTTGAAAAGTTCATAACCCCAAGGCAGTTGGGACCAACAAGAAGAATCCCTCTCTCCAAGGCGTAGCTTTTAAGCTCTCTCTCTATCCTCTCCCCCTCCTCCCCGTATTCGGAAAAGCCCCCTGTGTAAACTACAAAGCGCCTTGTACCAGATACATCGTGGAACAGCTTAACAACCTCAAGAACCCTACTCACAGGCACGAGAACACAGGCAACATCTATACCACTAGGCACATCCTTTAGACTCCTTATCCTGTGCCCGTAAACGCAGCCCTCTCTTCTTCCAAAGGGTACTATCTCTCCGGCAAAACCGTGGTTTATTAAATTCCACATAATAAATCGCCCCAAATTGTCCTCTGCTGGAGATACGCCAACAACCGCCACTTTGGCTGGATTGAAAAGCTTTTCCATGTGTGCTACCCTTCCAAAAGGTTATTTGATGTGCTGTAGAGTAGCATAAACAAACTGATTGTTAAAGGGTATCGCTATGGCAAAATACCTGGGTGAGCACGAA
>JALVZS010000014.1 GCA_027022065.1 bacterium | reverse complement strand
CGTTAAGTGCAGTGGCTTGGTGGAAGCGGTTCCCTGGAAGGATTACAAAGGGCGTGTGCTTGCCTGGGTAACGGCGCCCATTGCGGGATACATACAAGAGTCCTTTGAGGATCTGCTTCTTTCGGAGGGCTTCATTGTTACCCTCGTTGTGGCCTATGTGCTCTTTGTGTTCTTTCTTTTGAGGTCTTACCACAGGGCCATGGTGGGCTACTTCAACGGCGTGGTGGACACACTTGTGGGGATAGCTGAGCTTAACGATGCGGATCTTTCCGACATTGAGGAGCTTGCCCTGAGGGACGACGAGGTGGGGAGGATGGCGAGAAGGCTTGCACCCCTTATGAGGAACATTTCCTCTTGTTTATTAACGGATCCTCTAACTGGGGCCTACAACAGGAGGGTGTTTTTCAGTAGGTTGGGAGAGGAGCTTGAGAGGTTTAGAAGGTACAAGAGGCCCTTCTGCCTTGTGCTTCTGGATATAGATGACTTCAAAAAGGTGAACGATACCTACGGGCATCCCTTTGGGGATCTGGTTCTGGCCCAGTTTTCCCACCTGATAAAGGAGAACATAAGGAGTTCCGATGTGTTTGCCAGAATAGGGGGAGAGGAGTTTGGAGTGATGCTGGTTGAGACCAATATAAATGCGGCGTTTAAAGTGTGTGAGAAGTTGAGAGCCGCTGTGGAGCAGGCCACTTTTAAGGGTGAGGGAAGAAGTGTTCGCATAACTGCAAGCTTTGGCGTAACACAGGCAAGGGAAGCGGATACGGTCAAAAGCCTTTATGAGAGGGCGGACAGGGCCCTGTACATGGCTAAGCAGGCAGGGAAGAACAGGGTGGTCTATCTTCCCTAGCGTAGAAGGTGTATGTTTCCCAAATTTACATGTCTTAAGCCAGCCTCTTTTGCTATTTTAATGGCCTTTTCTGCGTGGGATCTTGAAGTGGTGGGAAGATCCGTAAGCACAAAGTTTGGATGAAAGGCAAGAAGAGACCAGGGTATATCAGGGCTTACGCTGGATATGAGGCGGGCTATTCCGTAAAGCTCCTCTTCGTCTACATAACCTGGAACAAGTAGGGTTGAAGCCACAATGGGAGGTGGATGATCCCTTTCTTCAAGCATGAGTTCTGCAAGCTTTTTGAAGTTCTCGTGTATTTTCTCGCCAGATATGTGACAAAGGGCCTTGTAGATAGAGGGGGAGAAGGCCTTTATGTCTATCTTTACTATGCCCTTCGTCTTGAGGCTGAGCTGGACCATCTCTTTTAGGATGTTGAAGTTTTCTGCGCCGTTTGTTTCCCAGCATATCATAATGTCCTCTTTGAGCTTGAGAGCCTTTCTTGATAGAGGGATGGCGTGGGGGGAGAAGGGGCCTAGGTCTCCTCCAAAGTAGCAGATGCAGGCGGTTTTTGGAGTTACGGATGAGAGCAGGCTTTCTGTGGGGTTTGTCTTTTTAAGGTTTGTTCTTCTGTAGTGCCAGTTTTGACAGAAGAGGCAGTTGAGGTTACAGGCCTCGTAGAATACCGCAAGGTTGTAAAAGCCTGTCATTCTGTTTCCCTTGCAGGTGAAGCCCGCAACGCAGTTTGTGGGAAGGGGATCAAGATACCAGGAGACGGGCGCCTCATCAGGGCCTGCTCCCACGAGCCTTCCTCCCTCGTTTCTCCAAAGCCCACAGTAGCCTCTTTCACCCTCTTTTATGCGGCACCCTCTCACACATAGATTGCAGGGGATACCATCTTTTGAGCGGGGAGGCTCCTCCGGCAGGTTAAAGAGCCTTCTGCTTCTTCTGTGCACCTCTTCTATTTGGGGAAGTGTATCATCGGGGCGCCTTCTTATGCAGTCTGCGCAAAAGCCTATGGTGCTTGAGATCTCCACGGATTCCTTTCTGCAGAGCTTACATACTCCCATATTTACAAATTTAATTCCTTTGTGATAAAAGTGCCAAAGCTTTTGTCCTGGGTGGCGGGAAGTCCGGTGAAAGTCCGGCGCTGCCCCGCAACTGTGACCGGGGACGAAAGCCCGCTTGGCCCTTTGAAGGGGCGACAGGCCACTGGGGCTTTTGCCCTGGGAAGGCGCGGGCGAGTAGGATGATCCGGAAGCCAGGAGACCGGCCCAGGACAGCCTCACCCGGCCTATGGCCGGTAAAGGCCCTCGCGGGAGGGGCTGTGAGGGTTTTGGTGGTGTGTGGGTGTAAGCCCCGGTTCCTCCTTGTGAGAGGGCCGGGGCTTTTTGCTTATAAGGTGAAAACTTTTAGGAGGTGTGGGATGAGGTGGGTTGCAGCTTTCCTGTTCGCCGTTTTCTTATTTGTTCCTTTAAGAGCCTATGCCTCTGATGTTCAGATCTCTCAGGCACAGCTTGAGCAGATAATGAGAACCATCCAGCAGCTGAAAAAGCAGGTTCAGGAGCTGGAAGAGCGTTTGAAGGTGTATGAGGAGAAGCAGAGGCGGATGGAGGCAAACCTTGAGGAAACCAGAAAGCTCAAGGAGGAGGTGGAGGAGAAGGCGAAGGTGGTGGAGAGCCTGAAGGAAGCCCTAGGCAACATCAAAATCAGTGCTGACATCACCATGGTTGGTCAGGGAACCATCAACAACGATGACAACAACAACCGCGAGCATGATGAGGGTGATGTGCAGGACGGTGCCTGGAGCTTTGACCTGGAGATTGAAAGCGAGCTTTGGAAGAACGCAAGGGCCTACATGCTCATTGAGGGCGGTCAGGGGGATGGCGTTGACGATGAGGTGCCCACCATAAGCGGCTTCAATGATGATGCTCCTGGGACGGACACGGCCCATGCTGAAATAACTGAGGCCTGGTTTGAGCAGGATGTGAAGATTGGCCCTGGCACATTTACCTTCACCGTTGGTAAGGTGGATCTCACCAACTACTTTGACACGAACGAGGTGGCCAACGATGAGACCGAGCAGTTTCTCTCAAGCGGCTTTGTGAACAACCTTGCGGTGGAGTGGCCCGACGACAACGGACCAGGTTTAAGGTTCACCTACGATCTTGGAAAGTGGTATGTGGGCGTGGGCTTTGCCTCTGCGGATGCCGACTGGGAGGATCTGTTTGACGGCGTCTTCGGCATAGCGGAGGTGGGAGCAAAGATAAACATCTCGGGCCTTGAGGGCCACTACAGGCTCTACGGCTGGTTCAACACGAGATCCCACCTTGATGTGGACGACATTAAGCACATGAGGGGGCGCATTGACGATGACGAGGAGAACTACGGGATTGGTATAAGCTTTGATCAGGAGATGGTGAAGGATACTTTGATTGCCTTTTTGAGGGCAGGTTGGGAGAACGGGGATGCCGTTTTAGGAGACTACTCCGATGGGGAGCTCAGTCTTGATACTGTGCCCATCAAGGGGGCGGTAAGCTTCGGCTTTAGGCTTTCTGGTAGGCTCTGGGGCAGAGAGAATGATGAGCTTGGTGCGGCGTATGGGGTGGTTTTTGTGAATGACGATGCACAGAAGGCCTATAGGGAATACTTCTACTCCGACTACTACAGGCATCCCGAGAAGGTGGACATGGAGGACGAGCACCATGTGGAGGTTTACTACAAGGCGAGCTTCTTTGACGGACACTTAGAGCTTACTCCAGACTTTCAGTTTGTGGTCAATCCCAACGGCAACGGGGATGCGGACAGCGTCTATGTGATAGGAACCCGCATGCAGGTTAACTTCTAGATGGGAGGTGTGATATGTTTAAAAAATGCTTAGCCTATCTTTTGGCGTTTGTGGTGCTTTTTGCAGGTTTCCATCATGCGGAGGCGAAAATGAACAAGCAGCGTAAGAGTGCCATTGTGCTTGCCTTCTTTGGCACCACCTACCCCTCTGGTCTTAAGGCCGTGGAGAACATAACCAATGCCGTGAGAAAGGCCTTTCCCCACACCGAGGTGAGGATAACCTTCACTTCAAACATTATAAGGAGGATATGGAAGAAGAGGCAGAAGGAGGCTTCTAAATGGCTGGCCATGGGTGTTCCTAGGGAGGTGCTGTATGTTAAAGGCTTTCTTACGGTTATGGATGAGCTACAGGAGGAAGGGTATAAGGATATCGTTGTGCAGTCCACGCACATATATCACATGGAACAGGTGGAGGACCTGCTTTCCTACATAAGGGCGCTTCGCTCCATTGAGACTGTTAAGGAGCACTGGAGGCCCTTCCACAAGATAGCCTTTGGAAGGCCCATAGCGGGGGATTGGGGAGATAAATACGATTACCATAAGGATCTGAAGAGGCTCGTTGAGGCCTTGAAAGACGATGTGGAGCTTGCGAGGAAGAAGCATGCGGTTTTGGTTTACATGGGGCATGGCAACGAGTACTTCTCTTGCGCCATATACGCCGAGGCCCAGAAGATGTTTAGGAAGCTCTATCCCGATGTGCAGGTGTTTATAGGAACCGTTGAGGGCTATCCCTCCCTTGAGGATGTGGTGGAGGAGCTTAAAAAGGAGGCCAAAACAAAGAAGGTTATTCTAAAGCCCTTTATGGAGGTTGCTGGGGACCACGCCCACAACGACATGGCGGGAGATAAACCGGATTCATGGAAAAATGTGCTTGAGAGAAACGGTTTTGAGGTGGAGCCTGTTCTTGAGGGGCTGGGAGAGAAGAAGGCCATTGCTCAGATCATCGTTGATCACATAAGAGATGCTGCAAGGGATGCGGGTATAGAGCTTGAGTGAGGTTGAGGTAAGGGACTTAAGGAAAAGATACGGTAGGATTGAGGCACTAAAGGGGGTCTCCTTCTCCGTGGAGGAGGGGGAGACCCTCGCTCTTCTGGGTCCGAACGGTGCAGGTAAAACCACAACTATAAAGATCATGACGGGTCTGATAAACCAATACGAGGGAGAGGTTTACTACAGGGGGAAGCTCTTTGATGCCTACGATGTGGCTATGAAGAAGCTCATAGGGGTCGTTCCGCAGCACAATAACCTGGACAAGGATCTTACGGTTTACCAGAATCTCAAGATACACGGGCTTCTCTTTGGCCTTTCTGGCAGAAGGCTTGATAGAAAGATAGATGAGGTTCTGGAGTTTACAGGTCTTCTTGAGCACAAGAACAGGAAAGCCGATGAGCTCTCTGGGGGTATGAAGAGGAGGGCGGTTATAGCGAGGGCACTGCTTCACGATCCGGAGATACTATACCTTGATGAGCCTACGGTGGGGCTTGATCCTGCGGTGAGGAGGAGTATGTGGGACTTCATCGTGAGGCTGAGGAGGGAGGGTAAAACCGTAATACTTACCACGCACTACATAGAGGAGGCGGATGCCCTTGCCCAGAGGGTACTCATCATGGACAGGGGGAGGATAGTGGCTGAGGGAGAACCTGAAGAGCTAAAGATGAAGCTGGGCAGGTTCGTTCTTGAGGTGGAGACGGAAAACGGAATAGAGGAGGAGTTTTTCAAAAGCAGGGAGGAGGCCATGGAGAGGGCGAGGGCCATTAACGCTCCCGTGAGGATAAGGGAGGTGAACCTGGAAGATGTCTTCTTGAGGCTTACGGGCAGGAGGATAGAGGTTTGAACGGGATAAGGGCCGTTTACTACAGGGAGATAGTGAACTTCAAAAACAGGTGGATCAAGGTCTGGTCCGCCTCCATCATATATCCGGCCCTATTTCTTTTGGCCTTTGGCTACGGCATAGGCAAAAACGCTCACATAAACGGCACAAGCTATGTGAAGTTCCTTATTCCAGGCCTCATAACCATGAGCAGCATGAACCAGGCATACGGGATATCCCTTGAGGTCCACATATCCCGCTACTACTACAGGCTCTTTGACGAGTATCTGGTGGCTCCCATAAAGAGGTGGGAGATCGTTGTGGGGGAGGTGCTATACGGGATAACAAAAGGGGTTATCCCTGCGGTGGTGCTTCTCGCCTATGCTATTTTTGCCCATCTGGGATACAGGTTGGGTTTGGACTTCGTGGTGTACTTTCTGCTTCACCTATGCTGCTTCTCCCTTTTGGGCTTTATTGTTGCCATGGTGGTGAGGTCCCACGCGGATCAGGCTGCCTTTTCCACCTTCGTCATGACGCCCATGATATTTCTGTCTGATACCTTCTATCCCATTGAGAAGATGCCCCCTTTCGTGAGACCCCTTGGGTATGTGTTTCCCCTTACCTACTCCACAAAGCTCATAAGGGGGAGTCTTCTGGGGCTTGAGGTTAATCCTCTTTACAAATTTCTCCTTCTGGGTCTGGCGCTTGTGCTGTTCGGGATTGCCCTTTTTGTGGCAAGAAGGGCTGAAGGATGAGGAAGACCTTGTTAATCGCTCTTGTTTTGGCCTTTTTCTGCGCCCTTATGGCGGGGGCCTCTTTCGTGGATCCCTTTTCTCCTATGGGATTTGCCGTAATTAAGGAGGTGAGGCTTCCTAAGGTGGTGCTTGCCCTTGCCAACGGTGCCCTTCTGGGGGCAAGCGGTGCCCTGTATCAGATCGTCTTAAGAAATCCTCTGGCCGACGGCTTCACCACAGGAACTGCCTCAAGCTGTGCGCTGGGTGCGGTGCTTGCCATATCCCTTGGGCTTCCCTTCTGCTTTGTGCCTGCTTTGGCAGTGGTTACGGGTGCCCTGGGGTTTGCCTTTGTCTACCTCATATCCATGAGAGGAGGAACGGTAGAGCCCGTTACCCTCATACTTGCGGGTATAGTGGTCAATGTGGTTGCGTCAAGCACCATAAGCCTTTTGAAGTTCCTCTTTGAGGGAAGCGTCCTTTCTGTGGTCTTCTGGCTCATGGGGGGCATACCGCTTATTGATTGGGGAAAGATACTTGCCGTTTTGGGTGCTTTCCTCTTCTGCTTTCTCTTTGCCTATAGGAAGGCGGCTCTTCTTGATGTGCTTTCCTTTGACGACTACACGGCCCTTTCTCTGGGTGCGGATGTGGTGTGGGCGAGGAGGGCCTTTTTTGCCGTGGCTACTGTCATGGTGGCCTTTTCTGTGAGTTTCTGTGGGATAATCGCCTTTGTGGGGCTTATAGCTCCTCACATAGCGAGGAGGCTTTTTGGGGCTTCTGCTGGTGATGTGCTTCTCTTTTCCAGTGTGATAGGAGCGCTGATTCTAGTGTCTGCCGATGCGCTTTCAAGGAGCCTTCTGCTTAAGGGGGCGGAGATTCCCGTTGGGGTGCTCACATCCATCATGGGAGGGGGCTTCTTTTTATACCTGCTTCTTACAAGGGGAAGATATGGGCATTCGGGTTTTTAGGCTGAGAGTGAAAAGGGGAAGGTTCGTTCTTAATGTGGATGGCTTAAGCGTTAACGATGGGGATAAAGTAGCGGTTTTGGGGGAGAACGGCTCAGGGAAAAGCACCCTCCTTCTTGCCCTAGGAGGCCTTGTCCCCTTTGAGGGAGAGATACTTCTGGATGGGATGCCGATAAACAGGATGTCCCTTAGGGAGAGGGCAAAAAGGATCTCTATTTTGGTGCAAGATGTGGGGCTCTCCTTCAACTACACGGTGTTTCATGTGGTTCTGATGGGGAGGTTTCCCTGGTTCTTTCAGGGAAGACCGGGGGAGGAGGACCTCAAGAAAACCAGAGAGGTTATTGAATTCTGGAATCTTACAGGGCTTTCTGACAGGTTCTACTGGAGCCTTTCCGGCGGGGAGAGAAGAAGGGTGGATGTGGCGAGGGTGTTTAATCAGGATGCCCCTGTACAGCTTTTTGATGAGCCCACATCTTTCATGGATGTGGCAACGGAAAAGCTGTTTTTTGAAAGGGTGAGGACTTCTGAAAAAACGGTGATATGTGCACTTCACGATGTTAATGCCGCTGTCTTTTACTTTGACAGGCTGATATTTCTCAAAAACGGGAGGGTTGTTGGCGATGTTTCTGCTTCAGAGGTGGATGAGGGGCTTCTTTTTAGCGTTTATGGTGTTGCTGCTTGCAGGCGCAAGCTCTTCTGCTTCTACTGAGAGGATTGTAGTGCTCTCCCCTGCTGCGGCCGATGTGCTTCACGCCCTTGGAGCGGATAAGCTCGTTGTGGGAAAGACGAGAAATGTTAAGCTCTTCCCAAAGGCGGTATTTGTGGGAAGCCACATAAGGCCCAATGTGGAGATAGTCGCCTCTTTAAGACCCACCTTGATTGTGGCGTCTTCGGAGAGGTTCTTCTCAAAGGAGCTTGCGGAAAGATTCGGTGCAAAGTTCTACCTCTACGATCCCTACACCCTTGAGGGTATTTTGAGGCACATAGAAAGCTTGGGGAAGCTACTGAAGAGGGAAAAGGAGGCGAGGCTTCTCGTTGAGAGGCTGAAAAGGAAGCTTAAGCACATTAGGCCTTTGAGGGTGAGACCTAGGGTAGTTTATGAGGTGATGCAGAACCCCTATCTTCTTGCGGGATCAAGAAACATAGTGGCCGACATAGTGGAAAAGGCGGGAGGGGTCTATCTCATTAGGCAGAATAGAAAGTTTGTGAGGCTTTCCTGCGAAAGGGCAAGGCTTTTGAGGCCCGATATATACATATACCAAGTGGGTCCCATGAACAGAAACCCTGTGTATCCTTTGAAGCGTCCCTGCTTTAAGGGCATGGACTTTGAGGTGTTGAAGGTGGATGAGCTTTCCTTTGCCAGGGCGAATACCAAAAGCTTTGATAATGTGATTTATCTCAACAGGATTTTTCTTAACTGGGAGAGGAAAGTTGGCAGGTAAGGTTTACCTTGTGGGAGCGGGTCCTGGAGATCCTGGGCTTCTGACCCTTAGGGCGGTTGAGGTTTTGAGGAGGGCAGATGTGGTCTTTTACGATCACCTTGTCTCCTCTGAGGTGCTCAGGTATGCTTCTAAAGCCGAGCTTGTGTATGTGGGGAAGGAGAAGGGAAGGCACACGATGCCTCAGGATGAGATAAACAGGTTGCTTGTTAAAAGGGCAAAAGAGGGGAAGGTGGTGGTTCGTTTGAAGGGAGGGGATCCCCTTGTGTTCGGCAGGGCTGCGGAGGAGATGGAGGCTCTGAAGAAAGAGGGGGTTGATTTTGAAGTGGTTCCTGGGGTTACTGCTGCGTCTGCTGCTGCGGCGGCTGCCAAGGTTCCTCTAACCCACAGGGATTGTTCTTCTGTGGTTTCCTTTGTAACGGGTCACAGAAAGGAGGGAAAGGGACTAAATATCCCCTACAGGCAGCTTGTAGAGCTGGGGGGCACCATTGTGGTTTACATGGGAGTGTCCACCATGGAGGAGATAGCAGAAAGCCTTATGGCGGAGGGGCTTTCTGATAAGACGCCCGTTTTGGTTGCTGAGGCGGTGGGGCTTGAGGGGGAGAGGATTGTGAAAACCACTTTAGGCGAGCTTGTGCAGATCAAAAAATCTTTTGGCTTTAGACCCCCTGCTGTGTGGATTGTGGGCAGGGCGGTGGCTTTTTGTGGTGGGCAGGATGGAGAGGATAAGGATTGAACCCGTTAAAAATTTTGTGAGGAGGCTTTCGGTTCCTTCAGATAAGTCTCTGACGCACAGGGCCTTTATGCTTGCCTCGGTTTCTTCAGGGAGGTGCTTTGTGGGAAGGCCTCTTCTATCCAGGGATTGCCTTTCCACAAAGGCCTGCCTTGAGGCTTGTGGTGTTGGCTTTGAAAAGGCTGAAGGGGGATTTTTCATAAAAGGGGGATTGAGGGAGCCGGAGGATGTGCTTGATGCGGGAAACTCGGGAACCACGGCCCGCCTTCTCATGGGGTTGCTTTCGGGCTATCCCTTCTTTTTCGTTATCACGGGGGATGAGTCCTTGAGAAAAAGGCCCATGAGAAGGGTGGTGGAGCCCCTTTCTTTAATGGGGGCTTCCTTCATGGGCAGGAATGATGCGGAGAGGCTTCCTATAGCGTGCAGAGGCGGAAAGCTCAGGGGAATAAGCTATAAAACAAAGGTGGCAAGTGCGCAGGTGAAGTCTGCCATTCTCCTTGCGGGCATGAGGGCGGAAGGCGCGACTGTGGTGGAGGAGCCTTTTAAGAGCAGGGACCACACCGAGAGGATGCTGAAAGCCCTTGGCGGGGATGTGGAGGTGAAGGGCCTGAGGGTAAAACTTAAGCCCTTTGTCCCTTTTTCCTTTTCCTTTGAGGTACCGGGGGATCCTTCTTCTGCGGCATACTGGGTTGCTGCTGCCGTATTGATTCCTGGAAGCCATGTGGTAGTAGAGGGTGTTCTTCTCAATCCCACAAGGATAAGCTTCTTTGAGGCTCTCAGGGAGATGGGGGCCGATGTTAGCTGGGAAATTGAGGAAGAAAGGCTTGGGGAGCCTGTGGGTGTTGTGGAGGCAAGATACACGCCTTACCTTAAAGGAATAGTAATTGGTAAGGAAAGACTGCCTTCCATGATAGATGAGATGCCGCTTCTCTGCCTAGTTGCCTCTTTTGCTGAAGGAGAAACGGTTGTGAAGGATGCGGGGGAGCTGAGGGTTAAAGAGAGCGATCGCATATCCTCCACGGTTTCCGAGCTTAAGAGGCTTGGGGTTGATATAGAGGAGCTTTCCGACGGAATGGTGGTTAGAGGCCCTTCTCCTCCAAAGGGTGGAAGGTGCTTTTCCCACAGAGACCACAGAATCGCCATGATGCTTGCAGTTGCGGGGCTTGCCTCAAGGGAGGGTGTGGAGATAGAGGAGCCGCAGTGGGTATCCATTTCCTATCCTGATTTCTTTGAAGTCCTGGAAGGATGAAACTCTTTGAGGTTCTCTCAAAGGACATACAGTATGTGAAGAACGTAGGCCCGCAGAGGGCTAAGGTGTTGAAGAAGGCGGGGGTGAACACCCTTGAGGACATGCTCTACTTTATACCTAGGGATTACGAGGACAGAAGGAAAATCAAAAAAATTGGGCAGTTGCGACCAGGGGAAAGGGCTGTATTTATTGGGGAAGTTTGGAGCGCATCCGTTGTAGAGAAGAGAACAGACATATTTGAAGTGATCTTCAGGGATGACACAGGAATCATCAAGGCAAAGTGGTTCAACTTCAAGGCCTCTGCCTTCAAGAAGCGCTTTGCCGAGGGGAAGAGGTTTTTAGTTGTGGGGGATGTGCGCTACAACAGGTACGAGCGCTGCCTTGAGGTGGTTCATCCCGAAACAAGGGATTACGAGCTCGTTGATCTTGAGAAGTTTGCCAGGATACTCCCTGTTTACCCTTCTTTGGAAGGGGTGGGGCAAAAGACCGTTGAGAAGATTGTGGACTCGTGCATAAAGGAGCTTGAGGCGGTTTATGAGGAGTACATACCCGCTTCCATCCTCTCTTCAAGGAGCATGCCCTCTCTTCCCGAGGCCTTCAGGATCGTTCACTTTGGGCTTGATGAGCCTGAAAAACTGAAGGCCAGAAGGAGCAGGGGGCACTACAGGCTCATATTTGAGGAGTTCTTCCTTACGCAGGTGGCCCTCGCCATGAGAAGGGCGGGGGTTAGGAGGATTAAGGGGATAGCCTTCAATACAAACTCCCAGCTTTTAAAGAGGTTTATCTCGTCTCTTCCCTTTGAGCTTACCAGTGCTCAGAGGAGGGTGCTAAAGGAGATACTGAACGACATGGCAAAGCCTGAGCCCATGAACAGGCTTATTCAGGGGGATGTGGGCTCAGGTAAGACCGTGGTTGCCGTTGCCGCATCTTTGGTGGCGGTGGACAACGGATATCAGGTGGCCTTTATGGCACCTACAGAAATACTTGCGGAGCAGCACTACAGGAACATAAGGGAGATGACGAAGGGCCTTTCCGTGAATGTGGCCCTTCTTACCTCATCCACGCCCAGGGGCGAAAAGGAAATTATACTCAGGGGCCTTTTGAGCGGTGCCGTGAACATCGTTGTGGGAACGCACGCTCTCATACAGGAGAGGGTGAACTTTAAGGCCCTTGGCCTTGCGGTTATAGACGAGCAGCACCGCTTCGGAGTGATGCAGAGGAAGGCCTTGAGGGAAAAGGGGGAAAACTGCGACCTCCTTGTTATGACTGCAACTCCCATTCCCCGCACCTTGGCGCTGACGGTTTACGGGGATCTGGATGTTTCTGTGATAGATGAGCTGCCCAAGGGGAGAAAGCCGGTGATAACCAGAGTGATAACTCCCAAAGACAGGGAGAAGGCCTACGCGTTTATAGAGAGCCAGCTCAGGAAAGGCAGGCAGGCTTACATAGTTTTTCCCCTTATAGAGGAGTCTGAGAAGATGGACCTTCCCTCGGTTTTGGAGATGTATCCTCTCATAGCGGAAAGGTTCAAAGAGTTTAGGGTGGGGCTTCTTCATGGGAGGATGAACGGGCAGGAGAAGGAAAGGGTTATGAGGGAGTTTAAGGAGGGAAAGATACATGTGCTTGTGTGCACCACAGTGGTGGAGGTGGGGGTGGATGTTCCCAACGCCACTGTTATGATGGTTGAGGGAGCCGAACGCTTTGGCCTTTCACAGCTTCATCAGCTTAGAGGAAGGGTGGGAAGGGGTGAGCACAGATCGTATTGTCTCTTGATGACAAGCTCCGAAAAGGTGGGCTCTACGAGCTACATGAGGCTCAAAGTGCTGGAGGAGACTACGGATGGCTTCAAAATTGCCGAGGAGGACCTAAAAATAAGGGGGCCTGGGGAGCTTCTGGGAGTGAGGCAGTCTGGGCTTACCGAGTTCCGCGTGGCCGATATACTAAAGGACAGAGAAATACTGCAGGATGCAAGAAGGGCAGCTTTCAACCTCATTGAGGAAGACTTTGCCCTTATGAAGCCTGAAAATAGATTACTTAAAGAGGTACTGGAAAGGAAAGGGATCTTGGAGAGGCTCTCCTATGTGGAAGGGGGGTAGGGGATTACCCCTACCCGCTGTTTAGAACTTTGCAAACTTGTCCTTTGTGGCACCGCAAAGAGGACATCTTTCAGGGGCGTCTCCCACAACGGTCCAGCCACAGTAGGGACAGATGTAGATGTCTCCCACTTCATAGTCCTTACCAGCCTCTACGGCCTCTTTGGCTTTGGAGTAAAGCTCTGAGTGAACCTTCTCCGCCTCAAGCGCCCATCTGAAGGACTTTTCGGCGTTTCCCTCCTTCTGCTCTTTGGCCACTGCTTCAAAGGATGGATACATCTCCTCAATCTCGTAATTCTCTCCGTTTATGGCATCCTGGAGGTTTTCAGCGGTGGATCCAAGCTGTCCCAAGATCCTGAAGTGGTGGAATGCGTGGATCTCTTCGGCAAATGCAATGGCCCTGAACAGGCGGGCTACGTTTTTATAGCCCTCTTCTTCAGCCTTTTTGGCGTAGAGTATGTACTTCATGTGGGCCTGAGACTCTCCTGCAAAGGCCTCCTTAAGGAATCTTTCTGACATTTTCTTCATGGTAAACCTCCCTATTCTTGAGTTTCTCGGTTAAGTTTAGATGCTTGCTGTGCATCTGTCAACAAATGTTTCTTGAACTATAACAGTTCTGTGTTTATTTCAAAAATGCTTTCGCCTTCCTCCAGCTTTACAAGGTGGTGGATGTTGAACTCGTAAACCCTGCCCATGGGTATATCTGAGGGTGAGAATGGTATGGCAAGATTGCCCGATGTGGCCTTTCTTCCTGTGTAGTGGTAGTGCATGAGAAATGATCTTGCCCAAGAGCATACGGCCTGAGCGTGCTCCTGTGTCTCGGCTATGGCCTCTATTATCAGTGTGATTTCTTCTTTTCCTACGGTTCTAAGTATTAGATTTGTGCCTTCTCCAAAGTACTCTTTTGCAGCCTCTTTTGTGGCTTCTTTCCACTCATCCTGTGCCTGAACCATGAGGGGATCCTTTATGAAGGCGATGGTTATGCTTCTGTATCCCGAAGCTCTAGCTCCCTCAAGCTTTATCCAGCACTCCTTGGCCTTTTCAAACGATGAGCCTTCAACCTTTACCCTTCTTTCGTCAATCTGGGTGAACCTTGCGTTTTTCATATTTAATGTGCCCTCTGGTCCCTTTATGAGGTAAGGGTGCTCCTTTTCGTAAAGGCTGTGGGCTGCAACGGAGGTTTTCGTGCAGATTCTTTTGGGATTTGCAGGCTCCACTATGAACTTATCCCTGTAGAGAAAGCCCAGCATTCCGTCAGAGGCCGTTCCGGGAACCGCTGCAATGGCTCCGCACTCAAGGATCTTTCCCAGATGAAACGCAGGTCCTTCACCTGCTCCCATCATTATCCCAAAAGAGGCAAATATTGCAGGGTCATTGGACCTTCCTGCAAGAACGATCTGGGCGCCTTCTTCAAAAGCCCTTATATAAGGCTCTACGCCCATCACCGCCACTATGGATATGGCCCTTTCAATCTCATTTTCGGAAAGCTCAGCCACCGGCCCCAGAGGCTTAACCATACCCTTTTTGAGCTTCTCCTTAAGCCAGGCCTTATCCACATCCGAGAAGATAACGGCCACCTTGGCCTTCCTTTTCTCTTCTTTCAGTATCTCCTTGAGGATTTCCAGCACCCACTCCACATGGGGTCTTGCTCCAGCTCCCCCTGCCGAGCCTATGAAGAGAGGGATATTTCTGTTGAGGGCGGCTCTAACCATGGGGGTGAGGTCCTTCTTTACCGCTTCTTTTGAGACCGTGGGCTTTCCAGAGCCAAGTCTGTATGGGCCTGCGTCGGTTGAACCTGCGTCAACACCGATGAAGTCCGGATCAAAGGATAATGCCCTTTCAAAGGAGGAAATGGGATACCCGTATCCCAGCATGCCTTGGGGGGAGAACAAAATGTAGCAATCCTTCTTCATACCAGACTTGCCCCTATGGCCGGTATCAGCCTTCCCGTGCCTACACTTTGAAGCTTCTTTAGGGCTTCGTGGTATATCTTTAGTCTTCCCGATATGTCCAGTATCTCCATGGGACCTGCCAGTGAAAATGCGGTCCTGAGGTGTTCCCACAGAGGAGCTATGTCAATGGCTCCTCCACAGCCTAAAAATAGGCTTTTGTTGCACTCCACAGATGTATCGCTTAGACACATGGAGATGTAGCCCTCTATCTCTGGAACAAAGCTTGTTAGGAATTCTATAACGAAGGAGTTGAGGCTGTAGATGTCTATGTCCGAGGAGGTGAGCCTTCCTTTCACCTCTTCTCTTGGTAGGGAAAGGCCCTTTGCGATTTTTTCTTCCAGGTGCATTATTCCCGTTTCTGAGTATCCTCCGTGTATTATAGCTCCTGCCTTCACGCATACACACGAGGTTATGTGGTATCCAAAGTCCACCACAACAGCTCCTGAGTGCTCGGATATCTCAGGGTAGCAGAGTATAGCGGCGTTGGCCGTTGCCACATAGGAGCTAGTTACGGAGCTTACCTCTATACCTGCTGTGTCAAAGAGCTCAACTATTTCGTCTACCTTATCTTTCTTTCCCACAACTACCGTTACCACAAACTTGCTTTTGTCAACCTCTTTGAAGGTGTAATCCATGGAGATTTCAATGTTGGTAAAAAACGGGATGCGCTTTTTTATCTCCTCCTCCACTTGCTCCTTCAAGTTGTTGGTGGTGTTGGTGGTGAAGGAAACAATGGCCGATTTGGAGGGAGAAAGAACCACCGAGACTTCTCCTTTTGGAAGGCTTCTTTTAACATCCCTTAGGATATCTATTAGGACATCCGGTTCCTTGATCTCACCCTTGTCAATGCAGCCCTCTGGAAGCTCTGCTACTATGATGTCTCTTACGATGTAGTCTTCATTTTCCTTCTCTGTAATGGCTATCTTGAGACCAGACGCTCCTATGTCAAAGCCTATTCCTATGGAGGGCCTTTTACGAAACAAGAGCATCTTTTATGTCCCTTCTTACGGGGATGCTTTTTCTGTAGTCTTCTGCACTTTCAAGGT
>JALVZS010000013.1:11180-15797 GCA_027022065.1 bacterium | reverse complement strand
GTGTTTTTTGGCCTTCTTTGCCTCTTTTTCCCAGTCCCTGCATATATCTGCCAGAAAACCGCTTCCTCCAGGTGTCTCCTCTGTGATCACCTCATCCTCTCTGTCTCCGTATATGCCGACGGCGGAGGCGTTTATTAAGAGCGTTTCCTCTTTTATGGCCTCAACGGCATTTTTGGTGGAAAGGATCCTAGACTGGTAAAGCTTCTTTTTGTTCTTCTTCGTCCAGGGGCAGAAGATGCTTTTTCCCACAAGATTTACAACCACATGGGCATCGCTTAGCTCTTTCTGCCATGCTCCGGGTATTGTGGTGTTTGCACTGATGTGTCTGACAGAATCGGGCATCCAGGAGGGTCTGGGGGATCTGGAGATACTGACCACTTCGTAATCTTTGGAAAGGCACCGGCAAAGATGGGAGCCTATAAAGCCTGTAGCTCCCATTATCACGATCTTCATCTTATCTTCATGTTTATATCTTTCCATGTCGCGTGGTGAATCAAGAATCCGCACGAAATATAGTCAACACCCGTTTCTGCAATCTCTTTTATATTTTCTGGTGTTACTCCCCCAGAGGCCTCAAGAAGCACCTTGCCCGAGGCTATAGAAACCGCTTCCTTTATGGTTTCAACATCCATGTTGTCTAAAAGAACTATATCAGCCTTTGATGAAATAGCCTCCTTCAGCTCGTCAATGGTGGATACCTCAATCTCTACCTTGGCGGTAAAGGGGGTATTTCTTCTTACCAGTTCCACCGCTTTCCTGATGGAGCCGACGGCTTTTATGTGGTTGTCCTTTATCAGTACGGCGTCGTAAAGCCCTATCCTGTGGTTTTTTGCTCCCCCTATCCTTACGGCGTATTTTTCAAATATTCTCATTCCAGGGGTGGTTTTTCTTGTGTCTACCAGGGTTGCCTTAGTGCGTGATATTAAATTAACCATCTCCTTCGTTAATGTGGCTATTCCCGAAAGCCTCTGTAGCAGATTAAGAGCCGTTCTTTCTCCCATGAGCAGGGCTTCCGTTTGCGCTTCAACAACTGCAAGCTCCTTTCCCTCTTCAACAAAGGCTCCATCTTCCACTAGGAGCTTTACGGAAGCGTCTCTATCCAGAATCTTGAATATTTCCTCAGCAAATACCAGGCCTGCCACCACAAGGGACTCCTTTGCCCTGATCACCGCCTGGCTTTTACCAGAAAGCCCAAGTGATAGGGTGGTTATGTCTCCATGGCCTATATCTTCTTTGAGAAACGCCTCAAGCTTGTCCCTGTATGCTATGGGATGAAGCTTCATTTTAGGCTGAGCATGGCCTCAATGGCCCTCTTGGCTCTTTCTGCCACATCTTGAGGCACCTGCACCTCGTAGATTTCTTCCTCTAGGCAGGTGATGAGCCTTGAGGGGGTTATCATCTTCATTTGATCGCAAAGGGGCACAGGGTCTGGAAGGAGGAACTCTTTATTGGGTGCAACCTTCTGCATTTTGAATAGCGTTCCCTCTTCCGTTCCCACAATAAATTTCTTATGCGGGCTTTTCTCCACAAAGTTTACAAGCTGGGAGGTTGATCCCACAAAGTCTGCCCTTTCCGTTACATCTGGGGGGCATTCAGGATGAACAATAACGAGGGCATCTGGGTGTCTTTTCTTAACCCTTTCAATGCTGTCCCAGGTTATCCTGTTATGAACAGGGCAGTATCCGTTCCAGAGTATAACCTCCTTGTTAACGGATCTTTTATGGTATGCTCCTAGGTTCTTGTCGGGAAGGAAAATGACCTTGTCCGCATCAACCTTTCTTATAACCTCTCCAGCATTTGCCGATGTGCATATGATGTCGGAGGCGGCTTTGACCTCTGCATAGGTATTGACATAGGCTATGATCTTGGCGTCTGGGTGCTTCTTTTTTGCCTTCTCTATCTCCTCCGGTATGGCCATGTCCGCAAGTAGACATCCGGCGTTTCTGTAGGGTATGAGCACCTTTTTTTCAGGAGCAAGTATCTTAGCTATTTCTGCCATGAAGTAAACGCCACAGAATACGATGATCCTGTTGGGGATTTCGGTGCACTTTCTGCTTAGCTCAAGGGAGTCTCCTATAAAGTCGGCAACCTCTTGAATCTCCCTTCTCTGGTAGTAGTGGGCTATTATAAAGGCGTCCTTTTCCCTTTTTAGCCTCTGGATCCTCTCTTTGAAATCTTCCATTTAACCCTCCTAGGACTTTTGGGAGTCTTTCCTGTAGTGGCAGCCTCTGGACTCCCTGTTTCTGTAAGCTGCCCTTGCTATCACCAAGCCTGTAAGTATCCCGTTCCTCAGCTCTATAAGCTCTTTTGTGAGCTTTGCCTTTCTGTAAAACTCCTCAACTTCCCACCAAAGATGCCTTAGATCGTATATGGCCCTTTTGAGCCTTTTTTCTGTTCTCACAAGTCCCACATAGTTCCACATTATATGCTTTAACGTGATCCAATCCTGATTTATAAGCGCTGGATCGGGGTCGTACTCTCCTGTGTCTACCCACTCAGCGGGCTCTGGGATCTCTGTGTTTAGCTCATTCCACTTTTCCTCAATTCTCCTTGCGGCCCTGTTTCCAAAGACTAGTCCTTCAAGCAGGGATGTGCTTGCAAGTCTGTTTGCCCCGTGAAGCCCTGTGCAGGCCACCTCTCCCACTGCAAATAGCCTTTTCATCTCGGTCTCGCCCCACATATTGGTCTTGACCCCACCGCAGGCAAAGTGCACCGCAGGCACCACTGGTATGGGTTCTTTGGTTATGTCTATCCCGTGCTTTAGACAGGTCTCGTATATGTGGGGGAATCTCTTCTTTATGGCTTCGGCATCCATGTACGATGCAAGATCCAAAAGCACATACTTGTATCCCTTTTCCGTCATTTCCTCGTGTATGGCTCTGGAGACCACATCCCTAGGAGCTAAGGAACCCAAGGGATGGTATCTTTCCATGAAAGGGTCACCATCCGGTGTCTTTAAAATTGCTCCTTCACCTCTTACGGATTCAGATATAAGGAACCTCTTGGCGTCTTTATGGTACAGTGTGGTTGGGTGAAACTGGACATACTCCATGTTTATGAGCCTTACACCGGCTCTGTAGGCCATGGCAAAGCCGTCGCCTGTTGCGCCCTTGGGGTTTGTGGTGTGCAGAAATATCTGTCCCAGACCTCCTGTTGCAAGCACCGTTGCCTTTGCCACGAATCTTTCAACCTTCTTTTCCTTAACATTGTAGGCGTAGGCTCCTAGACACTCCAGTGGCTTGTAAACATTGGTGGGGTTTTTGCAGTGGTGCTGTAGCGTCAGAAGATCTATGGCTACACGAGAGGTGTATATTCTTATGCTTGTGTGGTTTTGGATGTATCTAAGCATGCTTCTCTCTATAGCCCTTCCTGTTAGATCGTCGGCATGAAGGATCCTTCTTACAGAATGGGCTCCCTCTTCAGTCAGGTCAAACTCTCCACTTTCTCTCTTGTTAAAAGGGACCTTCACTTTTTTAATAAGTATCTCCTCCACCAACCTTGGACCTTCCTCAGCCACAACCCTTGCCGCTTCTGGATTGGTAGCCCCTGCACCTGCTTCAAGAATATCTTTTATTAAAAGCTCAGGCGAGTCTTCCTCTCCCTTATAAACTATGCCTCCTTGGGCGTTGTCCGTGTTTGACTCCTCAGGGCTTTCCCCTTTGGTTATGACCACCACATCAAAGCCCTTTTCATATGCGGCCAGTGCTGTGGATAGACCTGCGATTCCTGAGCCTATCACAAGGATATCACAGGTTATCATTCATCTTCTCCTTGAGTTTTCTAAGATGGCTAGAGTATATATAGCATCAAAATCCCAAGTCAACGAGGGAAGAACATGCTGATCCTTGCCATAGATACCACTACTCCTATTATAAGCGTTTGCCTTTGTGAAAGGAAAAAGCTGCTTTTTGAGGTGGAGGCTAGCTCAAAAGTGCTCAACTCGTCAAAGCTGTTTACCCTTGTGGATTTTGCCCTTTCCCAATGTGGTAAAAATGCTAAAGAGATAGAGGTCATAGCGGTAGCCGTGGGACCGGGGTCGTTTACAGGGGTCAGGGTGGGAGTGGCCGCAGCAAAGGGTATGGCCTATGCCTTAAATGCCAGCGTGGTTGCTGTATCTACTCTTGAGGCTATGGCTTTGCTTTATCCCATTGAAGGGAGGCTTTTATTTCCTATACTTGATGCTAGGAGGAAACAGTTTTATGGGGCTCTATTCAGGTTTCTAGGTGGTAAGCTTGAAAGGCTTACTGAGGATGCACTTTTTTCTCCCGAGGAGGTTAAAAAGATCGCTGGTTCTGTGACCTTTATTGGGGAGGCTGCGGGAAAACTGGGATATGGGTATCTTCCCGTAGGGGGCATTGCAAAGGGCGTAGGGGTACTTGCTTTTGAAAGGGCACTTGAGGGATGTTTTACCTCCCTTTCTGAGCTAAAACCTGTATATCTGAGGCCTTCAGATGCAGAGGAATCAAAGGGCATTATCGTGTACCGTTAGAGAGGCCCGTTTCTTGGATATTCCTTCCATGGCAAGGATAGAAAAAAAGGTGTTTAAAAAACCGTGGGGATTTGACGCCTTCTTTAGCGAGATGTTTAAAAGCTACTCCAGAATCCTTGTGGCAGAAA
>JALVZS010000013.1:1646-11170 GCA_027022065.1 bacterium | reverse complement strand
GTTAGCTGGGTATGCGGTTTTGTGGATACTGCCTCCTGAGGCTTACCTGGCCAATATAGCTGTTGCTCCCGAATTCCAGGGATTAGGTATAGGTAGGATGCTCATGGAGAGGGTCATAGAGGTTTCGGAAAAGGAGGGAGCCAACTATATAGTACTTGAAGTGAGGGCTTCCAATATAAAAGCACAGAGGCTTTATAAGAAATTTGGTTTTGAGGTGGTTGGAGTTAGAAAAGGCATGTATCACGACGGAGAGGATGGACTGGTTATGGAGAAGTTGTTATAATTCTTAATCCAAAACGCAAACAGCATGGAGGTGCTGCATGACGGAGCAGGAGATCATTGAAAGGCTGATGGAAAAGCACGAGGAGTTTAGGGAGCTGAAACAGAAGCACGCACAGCTTGAGGAGAGGCTTGAGGAACTACAGAAAAAATTATACCTCACCTTGGAGGAGGAGCTGGAGGTTAAGGCAATCAAGAAGCAGAAGCTTGAGCTGAAGGATAGGATGAACGAGATTATTGTGAAGGTTAAGAAGGGAGAGATACAGGTTTAATTTTCTTTAATTTCTGGAGGCTTGAAATGAGAAGCGATGAGGTAAAGAGGGGAGTTGAGCGTGTTCCTCACAGGGCGCTCCTTTACGCAACGGGGGTTCCCAAAAAGGCTTGGGACATGCCCTTTATAGGAATAGTGAGCAGCTTCACGGATCTCATCCCAGGCCATGTGGGAATGAGGGAGCTGGAGAGGTGGATTGAGAAGGGGATACACTCTGCTGGAGGGTATGCATTTATCTTCTGTGTTCCCGGTATATGTGATGGTGTGGCCATGGGTCACTCCGGTATGAAGTACTCTCTTCCATCAAGGGAGTTGATAGCAGATATGATTGAGTGTGTGGTTGAGGCTCACAAGCTTGATGGTCTAGTCTTTTTGACGAACTGCGATAAGATCACACCAGGTATGCTAATGGCCGCTGCCCGCATAAATATCCCATCAATAGTGGTAACGGCGGGCCCCATGCAGTCCGGTAGAATAGGTAAAAAGAGACTCTCCTTGGTTAGGGACACCTTTGAGGCTGTGGGTAGGTTCAAAGCAGGTCAGATTGATGAAAAGGAGCTTGAGCTCT
Source organism: bacterium (assembly GCA_027022065.1). Classification (GTDB taxonomy): domain Bacteria; phylum Thermosulfidibacterota; class Thermosulfidibacteria; order Thermosulfidibacterales; family Thermosulfidibacteraceae; genus JALVZS01. Next base: position 10,052 of record JALVZS010000013.1, on the reverse strand, counting down.
GCGAGATGGAGGCGTGCCCCGGTCCTGGTTCATGCCAGGGGCTTTACACGGCAAACACTATGGCCTGTGTCACTGAGGCCATGGGCATGTCCCTTCCTGGATGTGCTACGGCGGTGGCTGGGCTTGCCAAAAAGAGGCGTATAGCCTTTGATTCTGGATACAGGGTTGTGGAGCTTGTGAGAGAGAACATAAGGCCCAGAGACATAATGACAAAGGAGGCCATACACAACGCCATAAGGATAGATATGGCCCTAGGTGGTTCCACCAATGCGGTGCTACACATAACCGCCATAGCAAACGAGGCAGGTGTAAAGCTGGATCTCAGGGACTTTGATAGAATCAGCAGGGAAACCCCGCACATATCAAACCTGCGCCCAGGCGGGGATTATATGATGGAGGATCTTGATGCAGCAGGTGGGATCCCTGCAGTGATGAAGAGGCTGAAGGAGCTTTTGAACAATGTTCCCACCGTTTCCGGAAAGACCATATACGAGATAGCCGATGGGGCCACCATCTTTGATGAGGATGTGATAAGGCCTTTGGATAATCCTTATCATAAAGAGGGAGGTATAGCTGTTCTCTTCGGCAACCTTGCTCCAGATGGAGCAGTCATCAAGCAGACCGCTGTTAGCGAGAATATGATGAAATTCACGGGAAAGGCGAGGGTATTTAACTCTGAAGAGGAGGCAATGGAGGCCATCCTTGGGGGAAGGATAAAAGAGGGAGAGGTGGTGGTTATAAGGTATGAAGGTCCAAAGGGTGGTCCTGGTATGAGGGAGATGCTTGCTCCCACCTCTGCCATTGTAGGCATGGGTCTTTCTGAATCTGTGGCGCTGATAACGGATGGCAGGTTTTCAGGCGGAACCAAAGGTCCATGCATAGGGCATGTTTCCCCTGAGGCTGCAGAGGGCGGTCCCATAGCTTTGTTGCAGGATGGGGATGTTATAAAAATAGACATACCTGCGAGAAGGCTGGAGGTGGAGCTGTCTGAAGAGGAGCTTAAAAAGAGGAGGGAAAGCTGGAAGCCTCCTCAGCCCAAGATAACAAAGGGATATCTTGCAAGATACGCAAAATTTGTGACAAGTGCCTCAACAGGGGCCGTATACAGAGATGTTGTAGAGGAGCAGTCATGAAGCTGAAAGGCGCAGATATGTTCTGGGAAACCCTCATCAGAGAGGGGATTGATACTGTTTTTGGACTTCCGGGTGGTGCTGTTATAAACATCTACGATGCCTACCCCAAGTACAAGGACAAGGTTAGGCATATCCTTGTGAGGCATGAGCAGGCGGCGGTTCATGCTGCAGACGGCTATGCGAGATCCACAGGAAGAGTAGGTGTGGTTCTCGTAACTTCTGGCCCTGGAGGAACCAATACGGTGACGGGGATTGCTACCGCTTACATGGATTCTTCCCCTGTGGTAGTCTTTACGGGACAGGTTCCCACGGCTCTCATAGGCAACGATGCCTTTCAAGAAGCTGACATAGTGGGAATAACGAGGCCTTGCACAAAGCACAACTATCTGGTGAAGCATACGGAGGACCTTCCTAGGATAATAAAGGAGGCCATATACATAGCATCCACGGGAAGGCCCGGCCCTGTTCTTGTTGATATGCCTAAAGATGTAATAGTGGGAGAGGCGGAGTACGTATATCCGGAAAAGGTTTCAAGGAGGGGATATAACCCCAACATAAAGGGACATCCTGCCCAGGTTAAGAGGGCTGTTGAGGCTATGGTAAAGGCAAGAAGGCCCTTGATATACGCAGGGGGAGGAATAAACTGGTCTGGTGCCTTTGAAGAGCTGAAGAAGCTTGCCGAAACCATACATGCTCCTGTAACCCTTACTCTTATGGGATTGGGTGCTTTTCCTGGAGATCACCCTCTGTTCGTGGGTATGCTAGGGATGCACGGAACTTATACTGCCAATATGTGTGTGACCGAATGCGATCTTCTCATAGCCATAGGTGCCAGGTTTGACGACAGGGTTACAGGTAAGCTTGAGGACTTCGCTCCTGATGCGGTTAAGATTCATATTGATATAGATCCAGCATCCATAAGTAAGAATGTGGTGGTGGATATTCCCATAGTGGGAGATGCGAAGGTTATTCTGGGCCAGATCCTGGAAGAGCTGGAGAAGGTAGATATAGACTGGGAGAAAAAACATAGGGAGTGGTTTGAGAAGATAAGGGAGTGGCAAGAGGAGTATCCGTTAAGCTACGACAAAAGCGCAGATGTTATAAAGCCCCAGATGGTTATAGAGACCCTGTATGAACTTACCCAGGGCAAGGCCTACATTTGCACAGAGGTGGGACAGCATCAGATGTGGACGGCCCAGTTTTACAAGCACATATATCCTAGGCACTTCATAACCTCGGGCGGTCTTGGAACTATGGGATTTGGCTTTCCTGCGGCAATAGGGGTTCAGGTGGCACATCCGGATGCTCTAGTGATTGATGTGGCCGGGGATGGAAGCTTCCAGATGAACATACAGGAGCTTGCAACAGTGAAGCAGTACAACCTTCCCGTGAAGGTGATCATTATCAACAACGGCTACCTTGGTATGGTGAGGCAGTGGCAGCAGCTCTTCTTTGACAGGGTGTACTCAGAAACCGATATTTCCTGCCAGCCGGATTTCGTTAAGGTTGCGGAGGCATATGGCATAAAGGGGATGAGGGTGGAGAGACCTTCGGAGCTTAAAAAGGCGTTGAAGGAAGCTCTTGAGCATAAGGGACCAGTTGTGGTGGATGTCCATGTTGATAGGGAGGAAAATGTGTTCCCCATGGTTCCTGCTGGAGCTTCTGTAAAACAGATGATCCTTGAGGGACCAAAAACATCCGAAAACGGCGAGGCACTTAAAGGCATGAGGCCTCTAAACTTCCCATCATGAGGTGGTAAAATGCAGCAGAAGGATAATGAAGGAGTGCAGAGACACACTATAGCCCTTCTTGTTGAGAACCAGCCTGGAGTTTTGGCAAGGATAGCCACACTATTTAGTGCCAAGGGCTACAATATACTATCCATATCTGTGGGGGAAACCCTTGATCCCACCGTTTCAAGGATAACCCTTGTGACAGAGGGCCATCCCCTGATTATAGAGCAGATAGTTAAGCAGTTGAGGAAGATAATTGATGTTATTAAGGTTCTGGATCTTACCGCAAGCGGGATGGACTATGTGGAGAGGGAACTGGTGTTGGTGAAGGTAAGTGCAAGAGGCGAGGCCAGGGCAGAGGCCATGAGGATAGCCCAGATATTCAGGGGCAACATAGTTGATGTAAGCCCGGAGACCTTTACCATAGAGATTACCGGCAATGAGGACAAGATAAACGCTGCCATTTCTCTTCTTAAGGAGTGCGGCATAAGAGAAATTATAAGAACAGGAAAGGTTGCCGCTTTAAGGGGGCCTAAGAGCCTCAAAATCTCTGGAGGGAGGTAAAAGGATGGCGAAGGTTTACACAGATGAAGAGGTGAGTCTTGATGCTCTTAAAGGCAAGAAGATAGCGATTATAGGCTACGGTAGCCAAGGACATGCCCATGCCTTAAACCTTAAGGATTCGGGTCTTGATGTTGCGGTGGGTCTGAGAAAGGGAGGAGCATCCTGGGAAAGGGCGCAGAATGACGGGCTTAAGGTGATGGAGATTGCTGAGGCTGCTCAGTGGGCGGATGTTATAATGATGCTCATTCCCGACACCATGCAGCCAGAGGTTTATAAGAACCAAATAGCCCCTTACCTTAAAGAGGGAAATGCCCTTGCCTTTGCCCACGGCTTTAACATACACTTCGGCCAGATAGTCCCTCCCAAGTATGTTGATGTTTTCATGGTGGCTCCAAAAGGCCCGGGCTCTCTTGTTAGGCGTATGTACCAGGAGGGCAAAGGAGTTCCATGCCTTGTGGCTGTTGTGCAGAACGCCACGGGAAAGGCCTTTGATATAGCTTTAGCCTACGCAAAGGGCATCGGGGGGACAAGGGCAGGTGTTATTGAAACCACCTTCAAGGAGGAGACAGAGACGGATCTTTTTGGAGAGCAGGTGATCCTCTGTGGGGGAGTTACCGCTCTTATTAAAGCTGCTTTTGAAACCCTGGTGGAGGCAGGGTATCAGCCTGAGGTGGCCTACTTTGAATGTCTCCATGAATTGAAGCTGATTGTGGATCTCATATACGAGCAGGGCATAAGTGGAATGAGAAAATGGGTTAGCGACACTGCCAAATACGGGGATGTGACCAGGGGTCCTAGGGTAATAGATGCACATGTGAGGGAGAGGCTCTGGGAGATACTTACAGAGATCCAGACAGGTGCCTTTGCCAAGGAGTGGATACTGGAGAATATGGTTGGAAGGCCTGTGTTCAATGCGCTACTTAAGGCTGATGAGGAGCATCCAATAGAAGAAGTAGGAAAGCGCTTGAGAGCTATGATGCCCTGGTTGAGAAAGGATGAATAGGATAAGGCCAGAGGGTAAGCCCTTTATATGGGGCGCTTTTGCATTGGGTTTTGTATGCGGCTGCTTGGGGCTTTATGCTCCAGCAGCCCTTTTGTTTTTTATATCCATATTTTTTACACGCTTCTTCAGGGATCCGGAAAGGGATGTTGTATTTTCTCCGGAGTTTGCCCTTTCTCCCGCCGATGGGAAGGTCATGGAGGCTTACTCTGATGATGAGAAGGCGTTTGTCTCCATATTCATGTCCATATTTGACTGTCATGTGAACAGGGCCCCGTATACAGGGGTGGTCAAGAGGATTTACAAGGGTGGAAGGGGCTACAAGGCGGCCTTTAAGAAGGATTCAAGCACAAATGTTAGCAATACCATAAAGATGGAAACCGCTATTGGCAATGTGAAGGTGGTGCAAATAACGGGGCTTCTGGCAAGAAGGATTCACTGCTGGGTAAGGGAAGGGCAGAAGGTTGAGGCAGGAGAAAGAATTGGCATGATAGCCTTTGGCTCCAGGGTGGATCTCCACCTTCCTGGTAGATGGGAGCTTTATGTAAAGAGGGGAAGCAAGGTTAAGGCTGGGGAAACCATAATAGGGAGAATAGTAAAATGAGGCTTTATATTTTACCCAATCTTTTTACCACGGGAAACCTCTTCTTTGGCTTTTACTCTCTGGTTGCTTCTCTGAAGGGGGAGTATGAGAAGGCGGCTTGGATACTGTTTATAGCCATGTTTATGGACATACTAGACGGGAGGGTAGCCAGGATAACCAACACCACAAGCGATTTTGGTATCAACTACGACTCTCTTGCGGATCTTGTGTCCTTTGGGGTTGCTCCATCTATACTCGTTTACAAATGGGTGCTGGAGCCCTTTGGCAGGATAGGGTGGCTGATAGCTTTTCTATTTGTGGCCTGTGGTGCTTTAAGGCTTGCAAGGTTTAATGTTATGGCTTCCAATGAAAAGACCAAGGATTTTGTCGGTTTCCCAATACCTGCCGCTGCAGGGCTTATGGCCTCCTACCATATATTCGCCACCCATATGCTTTCATCACTACCTTATAAGCTTTTGGCTATAGTAGCGGCGTTTTTTATGTTTACAGCATCGCTTCTTATGGTAAGCAGAGTGAAGTATGCTGCCTTTAAAGGGGAGCTTTCAAAGAAGGGTTCCTTCGCTGTGGTGCTTGCCTCTGTGCTTGCCGTGTTTGTGATTGCTTCTGAGCCTTATTTATTTATATTTTTGATATTTTTCGGATATTACCTTTCAGGACCACTAATGCTTCTGAAAGGCAGAGAGGAGGCCCTATCCGAAGGGGTGAAGGAAAATGGGCTTTAAATGTGGTATAGTGGGGCTTCCTAATGTGGGAAAATCCACCATATTCAACGCCCTATCAGGTGCATCGGTTCCTGCCGAGAATTATCCCTTCTGCACGGTGGATCCCAATGTGGGTGTGGTGGAGGTGCCCGATACCCGTCTTGAGCGCATAAGAGAGATAGTGGGGTCTGCGAAGGCCACACCTACGTATATAGAGTTCGTGGATATAGCAGGCTTGGTAAAAGGGGCAAGTCACGGGGAGGGACTGGGGAATCAGTTTCTCTCCCACATAAGGGGTGTTGATGCGGTGGTGCATGTGGTTAGGTGCTTTTCTGATCCTAATGTTTCCCATGTGGAGGGAGATGTTAATCCCGAAAGGGATGTGGCGCTAGTGGAGCTTGAGCTGGTGCTTTCCGATCTTGAGGTGGCTGAAAGAAACCTGAAAAGGCTGGAGAAGGTGGTGAGGTCTGGAGATAGGGCGAGAAAGAGGGAGCTTGAAGCCCTTAATAAAGCCTATGAGGCTCTGAAGGACGGTGTGCAGTTGAGGTTTCTTGAGTGGAGTGAGGAAGAGCTTGAGGCAGTTAAGCCCTATCAGTTTATAACGCTTAAGCCTGTGCTCTATGTGGCAAATGTTGACGAGGATGGGATAGAGGGAGAGGCAGCTAACAGGCTCAGAAGAATTGCACAGGAGAAAAATGCTGGATTCGTGGTTATATGCGGGAAGCTGGAAGAGGAGCTTTCGGAGCTTTCTCCTGAGGAGAGGAAGGAGTTTCTGGAGCAGTTTGGACTAAAAAAATCGGGACTTGAGAGACTGATAAAAGCGGGCTACACTACATTGAAGCTTATAACCTTTTTTACCGCCAACGAGAACGAGGCAAGGGCTTGGACATTGAAGAGGGGATCAACCGTTTGGGAGGCAGCGGGAAAGATACACACAGACATGCAGAAGGGCTTTATAAAGGCAGAGGTTATTCCCTTTGAGGAGCTTGATAAAATAGGATCTCTGTCTGTGGCCAGGGAGAAGGGCCTTATTAGGGTGGAGGGTAGAGATTATGTAGTTGAGGATGGGGACCTCGTTTACATAAGGTTCAAAAACTAACTGGAGGTTTGGGAAGTGGCGGACATTTTTGAGAAGTGTTTTGCCTTTAAGGAGCCGGACAGAGTAAGGAAGATGGGAATATATCCCTACTTCAGGCCCATTACCACCCAACAGGGGCCCGTGGTAAGGATAAATGGAAAAGAACTCATCATGCTTGGCTCCAACAGTTACTTGGGCCTCACAGATGATCCCAGGGTAAAGGAGGCTGCAAAGAGAGCCATAGATAAATACGGAACAGGTTGTGCAGGATCGCGCTTCCTCAACGGCACCTTGGACCTGCATCTACAACTGGAGCATGAGCTTGCTGAGTTTCTGGGTAAGGAGGCGGTTCTGCTCTTCAGTACAGGCTTTCAAACCAATCTTGGCATAATCTCCACACTTGTGGGTAAAGGAGATTACGTTATCATAGATAAATCGGACCACGCCAGCATAGTGGAAGGCTGCCGGCTCTCTCTGGGTGAGATAAAGAGATTTAGGCACAACGATATGGCCCATCTTGAAAAGGTGCTTCAAGGGCTTGAGACTGAGGCAGGTAAACTCATAGTGGTTGATGGTGTTTACAGCATGGAGGGGGATATAGCTCCTGTTCCAGAGATACTGAAGCTGTGCAAGAAATACGGGGCACGTCTCATGATTGATGATGCCCATGGCCTTGGAGTACTCGGGGAGACTGGGGCAGGAACGGCGGAGCACTTTGGTTTAACGGATGAGGTGGACATCATAATGGGAACCTTTAGTAAGTCTTTGGCATCTTTAGGAGGATTTGCTGCATCAAACAGGGATGTGATAGAATATCTCAAGCACAAGGCCAGGGCTTTGATTTTTAGTGCCAGCATTTCTCCGCCCAATACCGCTGCTGCTTTAGAGGCCTTGCGCATTCTCAAGAGCGAGCCCGAAAGAAGAAAGGCCCTTTGGGAGAACACCAGAAGGCTACAGGAGGGCCTTAGATCTTTGGGATTTGACATAGGAAACACTCAGACTCCGGTAATTCCTGTCTACATAGGGGATGAGTTAAAGACCTTCCAGATATGCAGAGCTCTTCACGATGAGGGAGTGTTTGTGAATCCCGTTGTGCCTCCAGGGGTGCCACCTGGAAAGTCTCTTTTGCGCCTCAGCGTTATGGCCACTCACAAGCCTGAACATATAGACTTTGCTCTTGAGAAGTTGGAGAAGGTAGGCAAAAGGTTCGGTATAATATGAGGATTCACGAGGTTTCCGACAAAAAAAGCCTTATAGAGTTTATCAGGGTTCCCTGGGCTATATACAAAGGTGATGAAAACTGGGTCCCTCCTATAGTGGCCGATATGATGACTCTTCTAAACAAGAACAAAAATCCCTTCTTTAACCATGCAGATGCTGCTTTTTTCTATATAACGGATGATATAGGACGCCCTTTGGGCAGGATTGCCGCCATATACGACAGGTTTCACTTCAAGTATAGGGGAGAAAACGTAGGATACTTTGGTTTTTTTGAAAGTGTTGATGATAAAGATGTTTCATCTAAGCTTTTTGAGCTTGCCCATGAGTGGTTACTGAAAAAGGGAGCGGTCTTTGTTAGGGGACCTATAAACC
>JALVZS010000013.1:0-1636 GCA_027022065.1 bacterium | reverse complement strand
GAGGGGTTTGATGATCCTCCTCTTTTCATGATGCCTTACAACAAGCCTTACTATGAGGAGCTCATAACCGCAGAAGGATACCAGAAGGCCAAGGACCTTCACGCCTACTGGTCTGATATATACTACGATGAGAAGCCTAAGATGGCCCTAAGATACGCAGAAAGGCTCGCGAGAAAGCTCAGGCATATAGTCATAAGAAAGATCAACATGAGGAGGTTTGAGGAAGAGCTGAAAAAGTTTCAGCTTGTGTACAACGAGGCGTGGAAGGAGAACTGGGGATTTGTCCCCATGACGGATGAAGAGGTGCTTTTCATGGCAAAAAGGCTCAGGCCCTTGGTTGTTCCAGATCTTGCGGTGATAGCAGAGGAGGAAGGAGAACCCGTTGGTGTAGCCTTGGTAGTTCCCGATTACAACTTTGTCTTTAAGAAGATGAAGGGCAGTTTGTTTCCCTTTGGAATAATAAAGTTTTTCCTCTACAGGGGGCAGATAAGCAGAGTTAGGCTACTGATCCTGGGCGTTAGGAAAAAGTGGAGGTATAAAGGAATTGAGCACCTCATGGTGGCCACCCTTCTTCGTAAGGCCATTAAAAAAGGTTATACGGGAGGGGAGCTTTCCTGGATACTTGAAGACAACAAGCCTATCATTGCGATAATAGAGAGGTTTGGAGGAAAACTCTACAAAAGATACAGAATATATGAGAAGAAGATACGCTGAGTGCAGTCAGAGGCCTAGGGGTAGCAACTGGTTTATAATTTTTTTTCTGCTTCTGGCTATCTTCTTTTTCAACTACCTGGGAAAGAAGCTAGGAGGAGGGTTCAAGCATCCTATTCCTTGTAGCCTCATCGTCGTAGGCAGAGATGGAAATCCCGAGGTATTGGACATCATAAAGGGTAAGTTTGTGATACTCAGTTTTGTTTCCACCAACTGTTATGTGTGCCGCAAGCAGATAGAAGAGCTTAAAAAGCTTGAGGGAAAGAGCTGGATCTATCCAGTGGTTATTTACGTTGACAGACGCTTTGACAAAAAGAGGGATGGTTACCTTCCGGGCTCAACTTTCGCCCTTCATCCTAAAGAGGTGGCGAGGATAGTTGAAGTGTGGGGAGTGGAAAGGGTCCCTACAACCTTCATAATAGACAAGAGGGGCTTTGTGAGGAAAAAAATAGTGGGATTAACAACGGAGAAGGATCTCATATCTTACGTTAAGGTTATCAAGAGATACGGGATCTGAAAGGAGGCTGCCATGTCTGGCAAGAAGTGTTACGACCTTATCATAGTGGGAGCGGGTCCTGCAGGCCTTACAGCAGCTATATATGCGGCAAGGGCCAAATTGGATTTTATCGTTGTGGAAAGGCTGGCTCCAGGGGGACAGATAGCTCTGTCTGATAACGTTGAGAACTACCCAGGGTTTGAGAGTGGAATAAGCGGCGTGGAGCTTGTGGACAGGATGAGAAAGCAGGCCGAAAACATGGGGGCGAGGTTTGTTCAGGGAGAGGCAAAGGGCCTTGAGGAGTATAAGGATAAAAAAGTGATATACGTTGACTCAGACTGGTATGAGTCAAAAACGGTGATTATAGCTACGGGAACCTCTCCTCAAATGCTAAATGTGAAGGGTGAGAAGGAGTTTTTGGGCAAGGGA
>JALVZS010000012.1:2850-5075 GCA_027022065.1 bacterium | reverse complement strand
CCCTATGGAGGAGATCAATTACAGAAGTGAGGGGATTGACCTTGAGGATACATTGATCTCCATGCTCAACGATCTCATTTATCTTTCGGATGCAAAAGGCATACTTTTTAAAGACATAGAAATAAAGAATCTTTCGGATAAATGCGTGGAATTTGTGGCGAAAGGCGAAAGGTACAATCCCGAAAAGCACGGCTCAATGACCGAGATAAAGGCCGCAACCTACCACAATATAAAAATTGCTAAGGACGGTAATCTTTACAGGGTTAGAGTAGTTTTTGATGTTTGAGGAGAAAAACCATGAAGCTGTTTAAAAAGATAAACGACTACTGCTGGATGATACCAAAGGATTACAAGCCGGGGATGAGGGTTCCCGGCATCGTTTACGCCAAGGAGAAGATGCTCTCAAAGATCGTGGAGGACGGAGCACATGAACAGGTGGCCAATGCCGCCTTTCTGCCGGGAATAGTGAAGGCCTCAATAGCCATGCCTGACATACACTACGGCTACGGCCTGCCCATAGGCGGTGTTGTGGCAACAGACATAAATGAGGATGGCGTGATCACCCCGGGAGGCGTTGGCTTTGATATAAACTGCGGGGTGAGGCTTGTAAGAACGGATCTCACCCAGGACGATATTGAGGGCAGGCTTGAGGAGCTGGTGGAAGCCATATTCTACACCGTCCCCTCTGGAGTGGGTTCCACAGGCTCCATCGCGGTTAGCAAAAGCGAGCTTAAAAGGGTCTGCCAGAAAGGAGCCGCCTGGGCAGTGGAGCAGGGATACGGTGAGGCCGAGGACCTGGAGAGGATAGAGTCTAAAGGCTGCGTTCCAGGTGCAGATTTTTCCCTCGTGAGCAAAAAGGCTTACGAAAGGGGGAGAGATCAACTGGGCACTCTTGGCTCTGGCAACCACTTCTTGGAGATACAGGTGGTGGATCAGATATACAACGCCAAGCTGGCCGATGCCATGGGCCTCTTTCAGGGGCAGATAACCATTATGATCCACACAGGCTCAAGGGGCTTTGGTCATCAGATATGCACGGACTTCCTGAAAGTTATGGAGGCTGCTTTAAAGCGCTACGAGATAAAGGTTCCAGACAGACAACTGGCCTGTGCTCCTTACAACAGCCCTGAGGGCCAGGACTACCTTTCCGCCATGGCCTGTGCCGCAAACTACGCATGGTGTAACAGACAGATAATAACTCACCTTGTGAGAAAGGCCTTTGAGCAGGTGTTTAAGAGCCCCTGGAGAGATCTGGGGCTTTACCTGGTTTACGATGTGGCCCATAACATAGTGAAGATAGAAAAGCATAAGGTAAACGGAAAGGAAAAACTCTTGACTGTTCACAGAAAGGGGGCCACAAGGGCGTTCCCGCCAGGACATCCGGAGCTTCCCTTCATTTACAAGGAGTGCGGGCAGCCTGTAATAATACCAGGTGATATGGGTAGGGCCTCTTTTGTGCTGTGCGGAACGGAAAAAGCTATGGAAGAAACCTTCGGAAGCACCTGCCACGGTGCAGGAAGGGTTATGAGCAGGAATCAGGCGAAAAAGACGGCAAGGGGCAGGGATATAGTGGCGGACATGGAAAAGAAAGGCATAATTGTTCGCTCTTCAAGCAGGAAAACCCTCTACGAGGAGATACCTGAGGCCTACAAGGATGTTTCCGAGGTGGTGGATGTGGTGCACAAGGCGGGAATCGCAAAACTCGTTGCCAGAATGCGCCCACTGGGAGTAGTAAAGGGATAAGCTTTGAAAGTTAGATTATCCGAGAGAGTTGAAGATTATAAAAGAAACGGCAGAGGAGATTTTTGGAAAAGATGTCCAAGTTTTTATTTTTGGAAGCAGAGCTTGTCCGGAAAAAAGGGGAGGAGATATAGACATCTTGGTTAAAGCTTCAAGAGATGTAACTGTATCTGAAGAACTGGATTTTTTGGCCAAACTTAAACTGAAGGGTATCATTAGAAAGGTGGATTTGCTTGTGATTACACCAAAGATGAAGTTGAAGCAGATACATAAAGAAGTTTTGTCCAAGGGTGTACGAATATGATTAAAGATGCACTGAAGATATCAAGAATACATCTTGATAGACTTGAAAAGTTAAACATTATAGATTCGTCTGAGACTTGGATCAAACTGAGGAAGCTTAGAAATAAACTCGCTCACGAATATCCTGATGAAATAGAAGAAATTTTAGAAGATATAAAAGAGGCTCTTAAGTGGATTGACTA
>JALVZS010000012.1:0-2840 GCA_027022065.1 bacterium | reverse complement strand
CTTCAAGGTATAGTGGAATATCTGAGGGAAAGAGGCATTTTACAAGCCGAAGAGGTTTAGCTGAAGGTTCAAAAAATTGTGAAGAATTACTTTGAGAAATACTTAAACTTCAAGAAACTTGAAAGAGAGACCGTATTAGAAGCTATCTTTAAATCCACCATCCTCAATGCCCTTGCGAAATCCTTCGGCTACTTAAAAAACGTTGCCATAGCGGTAATACTTGGATTTTCTGCCAAGACAGATGCCTTTTTCATGGCCATGAGCCTTGCCGGCTTTTTCCTCATCTTTGCTGATGTCTTTGACTCTGTAGGTGTTCCCAATCTTGTAAAAGCTAGGATGGAGGAGGGAGAAGAAGAATTTGAAAGGCTCGCTTCGTTCATGCTTTCCTTTACAACCCTTTTAGTTTTATCTGTTGCCGTACTTTACTTCATAGCTTCCCCTTTAATATTCAAGATTCCTGTGGGTTTTAACCAGCAGAAATTGGCCATATTAAAGAAGTGCTACTACATACTTTTTGTTTATGTCATCTTTTACTTCTACTACCATCACTTCGGCGCTATTCATAGGGCTGCAAGAAGGTTTACAGTGTTCTACATAGGCGAGCTAATTTTTTCATTTTCCAGCTTTGTCCTTGTTCTCACAGGTCTTTTGCTGTTCAAAAGCATATGGGTCCTGCCGGCAGCGGTTTCTTCTGCCCAAGTTCTTTCCACATCCTTCGTTGCATTAAGGCTTGGCCATTTCTCAGTTGATTTTTTCATTGATGAGAGAACAAAACACATACTAAGACAGTTTTTTCAGTTGTGCATACTGTACGGGGTATCAAGGCTCTACGTTATAGTTGACAGAAGCTTTGCCTCCATACTGCCCACCAAAAGCATAACTGCTCTCACTTACGGCTACATAGTTGCTTACATACCAAAAAACTTATTGAGATTTGAAAACATACTTATTACTTCCCTTTCCGAGGCCACAGATCTAAAACGCAAGCTGCTTTTTTATGCGGTAAGAATAATGGCCATATCCATTCCAATAGCATGCTTGGTGTATCTCTTCTCTCCCTTTATAGTTAAACTCCTCTTTGGCTATGGTGCCTTTTCCCATGTTGACTGGCAGCTCACAGTAATAGCGTCAAAGTTCTACGCCATATCTTTGCCATTTGCTTTCTTGTGGCCCGTGCTTTACAGGGTGCATCAGATAAAGGATGAAATGGGCATGCTTACCTTTCTGGCCCTTCTAAGCGTCATCACCAACGGGTGCCTGAACTACCTTTTTATAGTAAAGTACTCCCTTGGCCTTGAGGGCATATGCATAGCCACCGCCATATCTTTGATACTGGTTTCCTCTTTCAGCTTCGCATACCTGATGAAAAAACTGTAACCAGGTGATATCTTAAAATCAGGGGGAAGGGATGCCCTTTTACAACCGCGAAAGAGAGAAGAGGCAGCTAAAAGCTATCCTCAGCGGCGAGCCAAATCTGGTGTACTTCGTTTACGGCCCCATAAACAGCGGAAAAACGGCGCTACTCACAAAGGTATTTGAAGAGCTGCCACAAAACTACATAATATTCTACCTTAATTTCCGCGGCATATATATAGGAAGTATAGAAGATCTACTACAGGTTTTGTTTGAAGTAAAAGTTGGGGAGTACAAAGAGGAGGTAAAAGAGATAGTCAAAGAAGTTCTTAAGGAAAGTGCCAAAACTTTCAGGAAGAACAAGGGTATACCTATTCCAGAAAGCTTGTTTGACAGGCTGTTCAGTGGCAGAAAAATAGAAAATATATTTAGATACTTGGAAAGTTTGTTTGAAGAAGTAAAAGAGAAGAGAAAAACACCCATTTTTGTGCTGGATGAGATACAAACTGTAAGGAACCTGATGAATGCAACGGGAAGATTGGTAATACACGAGCTATTTAATTTCCTCGTTCGGCTAACAAAGGAAGCTCATCTTTGCCACTGTCTCTGTTCCACCAGCGACTGCTTATTTATAGAGGAGATCTACAGCAATGCCCGACTTGAGGGGAGAGCAAGATATATTCTGATAGACGATCTGATGAAAGAAGAGGCGTTTAAAGTTTACGAAAGTTTTGGCTTTAGGGAAAAGGAGCTTGTCTGGAACTATATAGGCGGCAAGATTGGAGACATGATAAGGCTTTACGATGGCTTGAAGGAGGGATTTTCTGAAGAGGAAGCGCTGGAGCAGATGCTGAGAGAGGAGGTGGGCAGGCTGAAATGGCTGAGGAAGGGACTTAAAGAGGGATTCAAAGAAGGTCCTGAGTGGATTAAGGTAGAGCAGACATTGAAAAAGTTCTTAGAAAGCGAGATACTTGAAAGCGATGCTGTTTCTGGAGATGAGTTATTGTTTCTCATTAGAGAGAACATAGTTTTCTACAATCCTTTAAACAACACCGTTCGTTTTCAAAGCAGGCTTATTCACAGAGCGATAAAGGAACTGGTCTAAGGAGGATTTTATGCCCTTTTACGATCGCGAGAAGGAGATAAAACAGTTAAAAGCCATCCTCAGCGGCGAGCCAAATCTTGTTTACTTTGTTTACGGCCCAATAAACAGCGGGAAGACCTCGTTGCTTATGAAGGTATTTGAAGAGCTGCCAGATGACTATAGAGTATTTTACATAAACTTCAGGGGGGTTGAGACAAGAAAGTATGAAGATTTTGTGAGAGCACTCTTTACAGTTAAATACCAAAGCGTGTGGGAAAAAATAAAAGAAAAAGGTGATCTGTTTTTAGCAGGAGTGAAGTTTTTGGAAGAAGTGGCAGAAAAGTTGAACCTTACCATACCTATTCCCAGGGAATTTTTAAAAGCCATGGTAGAACAAAGAGGA
>JALVZS010000011.1:360-5137 GCA_027022065.1 bacterium | reverse complement strand
CCTATAGGGATATGGAGGATGTTCACAGAATAGTTCTTCCCGTTGTTGAGGCCTACTGTAAGTACAGAAAGTCTGTTGGTTATGATGAAAGGGTGAGGATATTTACCAGTGTGCGGGATGTAAAAAGGAGGGGGTTGACATTCTGCTATAAATTGGAGGGGGATAAGGGGCTTTTGGCTGAGGGATACACCAAACATGTGGCGGTTAATCCCGATGGCAAGCCTAGAACCTTTACGGAGGAAGTTTACCAGCTACTGAAAAGGGTAGAGTATGGAGATAATAAAGCCTGAAGGGGTTGAGGATTTAGGAACATTACTTCGCCTGCAGACTTCCTTTGATCCCTCAATAACCAGCTCTGTTGTGGAGATAATCTCCTCCGTTAGGGAAAGGGGGGATAGAGCCTTAATTGAGTTTACCCTGAAGTTTGACAGGTGGGATGCCTCATTGGGCTTTGAGGCTGACAGAAAGGAGCTTGAGGATGCTTGGAGGTTCCTGCCTGAAAAGCACAAAGAGGCTCTCATCCGTGCCAAGGAGAGGATAGAAAAGTACCACCTCAACCAGTTGGAGAAAAGCTGGTTCTTTGAGGAGGATGGCTCTGTTCTGGGATTGCTTGTGCGTCCCCTTGAGAGGGTGGGGGTTTATGTGCCCGGTGGAAGGGCTGCTTATCCCTCAACGGTGCTTATGAATGTGCTTCCTGCAAGGATAGCAGGAGTTTCGGAGATTATCATGTGTGTTCCCACCCCCGATGGCTTCAAAAATCCCTATGTACTAGGGGCGGCTTATCTTGCTGGTGTTGACAGGGTTTTCTTTATAGGCGGGGCTCAGGCGGTTGCTGCAATGGCCTTTGGCACAGAGACTGTTCCTAAGGTGGATAAAATAGTGGGTCCTGGAAACATCTATGTGGCGGAGGCGAAAAGGCTCGTGTATGGTGAGGTGGATATAGACAGCATAGCAGGCCCTAGCGAGGTGCTGGTTATGGCCGATGGCACTGCCAATCCTGCGTGGGTTGCGGCAGACCTCCTCTCCCAGGCAGAGCACGATCCCATGGCAAGGCCGTTTTTGGTTGCTTTGGGAAAAGATCTAGCCGTAGAGGTTGTAAAGGAGATCAAAAGGCAGCTTGAAGCCCTTTCCACAAAAGAGGTGGCGTTGCAGTCCTGGTCCAACAACGGTGTGGTGGTTGTGGCAGAGGATCTGGAGGAGGCGGTGCGTATCGCCAACGCTGTTTCTCCAGAGCATTTGGAGGTTATGGTGGAGGATCCTTGGAGATTACTTCCCAAACTGAAAAACGCAGGAGCAATCTTTTTAGGACCTTACTCTCCAGAGCCCATAGGCGATTACATAGCTGGTCCCAACCACACCCTACCCACAGGGGGAAGGGCCAGGTTTTCTTCACCTTTGGGGGTTTACGACTTTGTGAAGAGAACATCTCTTATAAGTTTGAACAAGGAAACATTTAACAGGCTGGCTTATAATGCCATGCTTATTGCGGAGGTGGAGGGCCTTATTGCTCATAAGAATTCAATAAAGATAAGACTGGAGGGGGGAGAAGAATGAGCTACAAGTACATCAAGTGGCTTGATGAGATCACCATGGATGATCTGCCGCTAGTGGGTGGCAAAAACGCTTCTCTGGGTGAGATGTTCAACGCTTTGGTGCCCAAGGGCATCAATGTTCCTTACGGCTTTGCGATAACAACGGAAGGTTACTGGCACTACATAGACAGCAACAACCTCAGGGAGAAGATAAGAGATATTCTGGAGGGGCTTGATACCAGTAATGTGGAAGACCTTGCTATGAGAGGCAAGAAAATAAGAGATCTCATCTACTATTCTGAGATGCCGGAGGATCTTGAGGAGGAGATAAAAAGAGCCTACCAGCGCCTATGTGAGATGTACGGTCCAGACACCGATGTGGCGGTTAGGTCTTCTGCATCTGCCGAGGACCTTCCCGATGCTTCCTTTGCGGGACAGCAGGATACCTACCTGAACATAAGGGGGGAGAAGAGGGTCATAGATGCCTGCAAGAAGTGCTTTGCCTCCCTATTTACGGACAGGGCCATATCCTACAGGTACGACAAGGGCTTTGACCAGTTCAGCGTGGGCCTTTCTATCGGGGTTCAGAAGATGGTGAGGTCTGATCTTGCTTGTAGCGGTGTTATGTTCACCATAGACACAGAAAGCGGCTTCAAGGATGCGATCTTCATCACTGCCACATACGGTTTGGGGGAGGTGCTGGTTCAGGGAGAGGTAAACCCGGACGAGTACTATGTGTTTAAGCCTACACTCAAGCAGGGCTACAGGCCCATCATAAGGAAAGTTTTGGGCAAGAAGCAGGTGAAGATGATATACTCAGATAAGGTGGGAACCAAGACCGTTAAAAAGGTGGCGGTTCCCAAGGAGCAGAGGGAACAGTTCGCTCTCACCGATGAGGAGATCCTCAAGCTTGCCCGCTGGGCCCTTTTGATAGAGGAGCACTACTCCCAGAAGGCGGGAACCTTCAGGCCCATGGATATAGAGTGGGCCAAGGATGGAGTAACGGGTGAACTATTCATCGTTCAGGCAAGGCCTGAGACGGTCCACTCCCAAAAGATGGAAAACATCTTTGAGATCTACAAGCTTAAAGAAAAGGGAAAGGTTCTTGTTACCGGAAAGAGCGTGGGTAATAAGATAGCCACAGGCAGAGTAAAGGTGATAAACTCCGTAAAAGAGATGCACAAGTTCCAGAAGGGAGAGATCCTCGTTACGGAGATGACCGATCCAGACTGGGAGCCCATTATGAAGCTTGCTTCCGCCATTATTACGGAAAGGGGCGGCAGAACGTGCCATGCGGCCATAGTTGCCAGGGAGCTGGGGGTTCCGGCCATAGTGGGTGCTCAAGGGGCGCTGGAGAAGCTTAAAACGGGCATGGAGGTTACCGTTTCCTGTGCCGAGGGAGATGAAGGCTATGTTTACGAGGGAGCCTTAGAGTATGAGGTGGAGAGGTTTGAGCTTGATAGCCTTCCACCCACCAAGACCAAGATCATGATGATACTGGGTAATCCCGAAAAGGCCTTCAACTGTGCCAGAATTCCCAACGATGGTGTGGGACTTGCAAGACTTGAGTTCATCATAGGTTCATACATAAAGATCCATCCGCTGGCGCTTGTTAAGTTCAACGAGATAAGAGACCCTGAAGTAAAGGCCCAGATAGAGGAGCTTACGAAGGGCTATGATGACAAGCCCCAGTACTTCGTGGACAGGCTCGCAGAGGGTATAGCAACCATAGCTGCCGCATTCTATCCAAAGCCAGTTATTGTGAGGCTCAGCGACTTTAAGTCCAACGAATACGCTAACCTCATTGGCGGTAAGCTCTTTGAGCCTCAGGAGCACAACCCCATGCTTGGCTGGCGCGGTGCAAGCAGGTACTACCATCCCAACTACAGGGAGGGGTTTGCCCTTGAGTGCAGGGCCCTTAAAAAGGTTAGGGATGAGATGGGGCTGACCAATGTGAAAGTCATGATACCCTTCTGCAGGACGCCCGAGGAGGGGGTAAAGGTTATAAAAGAGATGGAGAGACACGGGCTTAAACAGGGAGAAAACGGGCTTGAAGTCTATGTGATGTGCGAGCTTCCCGTTAATGTTATACTTGCCGACAAGTTTGCAGAGATTTTTGACGGGTTCTCCATCGGCTCCAACGACCTTACCCAGCTTGTTCTGGGGGTGGATAGAGATTCTGAGCTTATTGCTCACCTTTACGACGAGAGAAATGAGGCGGTCAAGCGCATGGTGGAGATGGTGATAAAGACCGCCCATAAATACGGAAGGCCTGTGGGAATATGCGGACAGGCTCCCTCGGACTATCCGGAGTTTGCGGAATTCCTCGTTAAGTGTGGAATAGACAGCATTTCGCTCACTCCAGATACGGTTCTTCCGGGAAGGTTAACCGTTTTGAAGGCGGAGGGTAGACTGGCGGGAGGTAGGGAATGATAGTTATTAAGATAATACTTGCGCTGGTGTTTATATGCGTTGCGGCAGGAACCCTGTTTATAGGCGGACTCGCCATATGGGCTAGAAACTATAAGCTGGGCGTTCCCTCAACCGTTATTGGTCTTTTGTCCCTTCTTGAGACCTATGAAACTATTACCTATGCTCATCCCTTCATCTTTTGGCTGCTGTTTATGGCCTTCTTGCTTGGAGTTGGTGCTGCCACCCTTTATGTGATGGAACCTGAGCTTGGGGTGATAGATTGGTTTAAGTCCCCAGAGAGGCTCATAGCAGAGGGTAAGAAAGATAAAGCTGCTATAAAATACAGAAGGAAGAAGATGTGGAGAGAAGCTGCAAAGATCTACGAAGAGCTTGGATGGTATACCTCCGCATCCATTTGCTACGAGGAGCTGGGGGACTGGAAGGAAGTGGCGAGGCTTTACGAGCTTCTGGCGGAAAAGGAAGAGTATGGGGACTACTACCTGAGGAGGGCTAGGGAGATATACGAGGAGAAGCTTGGGGATTATAAGCGTGCTGCCGAAATACTTGAGAAGCTTGCTCAGATGGAGGAGTGGTACTGGGATGATGCGGCCAAGGCGTGGGAGAAGGTGGGAGATCAGGAGAGGGCCAAAAAGTGCTGGGAGACGGCTCTTGAAGTGAATAAAAAGAGAGCTGTAGAGGAGGACGGCGTTTTCTGGAGCGATGTTGCCGACATATGCGAGCGCCTGGGAAGGATTGATGAGGCCGTAGATGCTTACAAAAAGTTTCTTGATTATGCTCTTAAGATGGACGAGGAGGAGGGCAAGGGCTGGATC
>JALVZS010000011.1:0-350 GCA_027022065.1 bacterium | reverse complement strand
GGCTGGATCAGGCATGTGGCTGAAACCTACTACGCTCTTTACAGGCTCACTGGAGATGAAGAATATAAGAAAAAGGGAGATGAGGCCCTTGAGAAGTACAAGAAGTACCTTGATGAAGTGGTGAAGGACGAAAGCTTTAAGAAGGAACTTATAGAAGAGGTGCTTCGCTGGCAGAAGGAAAGGGTAGAGCTAGAGATATAGCATGAAGCGCATATTCATAGCGGGAATCATCCAGGGGTCAAAGAAAGGAAAAGAGATACACAGTCAGGACTATAGAAGAAAGTTAAAAGAGGTTTTGGCCAGGTACTTTAAGGGGTGGGAAATATACTGTCCGGTGAGCAATCATCCCA
>JALVZS010000010.1 GCA_027022065.1 bacterium | reverse complement strand
GATCCACTCCTGTCTTTTTGCCAAGGCCGAACATGAAGGCGTACTTGCTTATGAGGTCGTTTCCCATCTTAAGTCCCAGATCGTAAAAGAAAGTATCGCAGGACTCCACAATGGCCCTGTAAACATCCACCCAACCGTGGCCTGAGTGCTTCCAGCATTTGTAGAATCTGTTGCCAAACTGCATCCCTCCCCCGCAGAAGAACTTGGTGCTGATCGTTATCTTATGCTCTGCAAGGCCAGCAGTGGCCACTATTAGTTTAAAGGTGGAACCTGGAGGGTACAGACCCCTTATGGCCCTGTTTGTGAGCGGATGCTGCTTGTTGGATACTATTTCCCTCCACTTCTTCAAAGGTATCCCTCCAGGAAAAAGATTGGGATCAAAGGAGGGTGAGCTGTACATGGCAAGCACTTCTCCCGTATTGGGATCAAGGGCCACAACCGCCCCAACTTTTCCCTTAAAAAGTTCCGCCGCTTTCCTTTGAAGAGGAAGAAGCAAAGTGGTTTCAAGATCCATTCCCTTTATGGGAAGGGACTTTTCAACAAGCCTTATTCTGTGACCCAGGGCATCCACCTCCCATCTCTCCCATCCCCCCACGCCCCTAAGCTCATCATCATAGGCAAGCTCAAGCCCCATCTTTCCCACAAACTCACCTGGATACCTCTCATCTGATGCCACCTGTTCTTCTGTCGCCTCCCCCACATATCCAACAACGTGGGCAAAAAGAGGTCCGTAGGGATACACCCTTATCCAAGAAGGTTCTATGTAAATTCCAGGAAGCTTCCACTGAAGGCTCTCCACAAGGGCCATCTCATGCTCGCTTATGTCCTTCTTCACGAGGAGAGGTGCAAATGGACGTTTTCTGTACCTCTTCAGCTTATCCTCAAGCTCCTCGGCAGAAACCCCCAAACGATCCACCAGGAACCTAAAGGTGGGATGCTCTTCAATTTTCCCCCTGTATCCCTTGTAGAAGTAGTAGGGGATCAGAAATAGATCAAAGGAAGGACGGTCAAAGGCAAGAACGTTCCCCTCTCTATCCAGTATCCTCCCCCTGCGGGGATAAACTATGTAGGTCCTGAAGCGGTTCTTATTGGAGATTTCATAATAGTAGTTTCCCTTTATCACCTGAAGCCTGAAGGCATTGCCCAAAATAACCACAACAAAAACGGTAACCAAAAGTCTGCTAAGTCTTACAAAACGTTCCTTTACAAGCGCATACCTCTCTTCCCTTCTTAAAGACACAATCTCTCCTCAACAAAGGAGGTGATTTCAGAAGGCAGGGTCTCATCCAATTCAACCACTTTAACTTCAAAGCAATCCAGTACCTTCTTGGGAAACTTCACTATGTCCTTCTCTGTAGTGAGGATAGGATAGCAAATCCCCTCAAAATCCCCCTCTCTAAACCAGTGATGATCAGGAAACACGCGCTCCTCAACCACCTGAACATGCTTCTTCAGCTCTTCAACAAGGTGTCTAGGATTGCCAATGGCGGTTACCAGAACAGCCCTCTCAACAAAAGGCACCTTAAGCTTAGGTAGATAGAAAAACACCGGTATCTTGTCTATACAATGGCCAACTCTATAAAAAAAAGAAAAATTTTTCCTCTTCGTTATCACAAGGGCGCCGGCAAACCTCAAGGAAGATGGAAGCTCCCTCAAAGGACCCGCAGGAAACACCAGCCCGTTTCCCAAGCCTCTCGTTCCGTCAATTAGGCAAAAATCAAGGTCCCTTTCAATCTTTAAATGCTGGAAGCCGTCGTCCAGTACCACCACATCGGGAGAAAGATGCTCAACGAGTTTGAAAGCCTCAAGCCTGTTGCTTCCCACAGCTACGATACATTTTGTTTTCCTAGCAATAAGATAGGGCTCATCCCCTGCCTCAGCGGGAGAAAGCATAATCCTCTCCCCGTCGCACACAACAGAAGGACCCTTCCCCTTCCTCCTATATCCCCTTGATAGCACACAGGGCTTCAGTCCCTTCTGCTGGAAAAACCTAACAAGCCCTATAACGAAGGGCGTTTTCCCTGTGCCTCCCAGGGTTATGTTACCAACGCTCACCACAGGAACGGGAAGCCTAACAGACCGAAGCAATCCAGCACCATAAGCTCTTCTTCTAATCCACTGGACAGCTCCGTAAATAAGGGAAAAGGGATACAGCCCGTAGTAAACGGGATGAGGGCTGTATCCCCACTGGTTCACATCAGGCAGCAATGCTTTTGATGGCGTCCTCAAGCCTTCTCTTCTTTTCCTCAAGCTCCGCCTTGATCGCCTTCTCCTTCTCCACAACCTCAGCAGGTGCCTTCTCAAGGAAGTTCTTGTTTGAAAGCTTCTTGTTTACCCTCTCAAGCTCCTTTTCAACCTTTTTAAGCTCCCTCTCCAGACGGGCCCTCTCCTTATCCAGATCTATAATATCCCCAAGGGGTACATAAACCTCTGTCTTTCCAGCAACTCTCATGGCAGACTTAGGTGGTCTTTCTACATCCTCGCCCACCTCAAGCTCCTCAAGGAAGGCAAGGCTTTTCACATAGAGGCTGTACTGAGCCAAGACCTTCTTCTCCCTGTCGGAGGCCTTTGCAAGAGCCTTTATTCTCTTAGTGAGAGGTATCTGCATGTCCGCCTTGATGTTCCTTATAGAGCTCACAACCTCCATAATGAAGCTCATATCCCTTTCCGCCTCTTCATCCAAAAGACCTTCCGGAGAGGGAAAGCTCGCAATACACAGGCTTTCGCCCTCCTTCTCAGGAAGCTTGTTCCATATCTCCTCCGTAACAAAGGGCATAACGGGATGGGCAAGCCTTAATACCGTGTCAAACACCTTAACCAGCACATTCTGAACGGTAAGTTTCCTTTCAGGATCATTCCCGTAGAGATCGTTCTTTGAAAGCTCTATGTACCAGTCACAGAGCTCGTGCCATGTGAAGTTGTAGATGGCAGAGGCATACTCGTCAAACTCGTATTCCTCAAGGGCCCTGGTAGCCTCTTCAACGGTCCTGTCCAGCCTGCTGAGTATCCACCTGTCCGCCAGAGAAAGCTCCCTTTCGGAAAGATCCACCTTTTTGTACCCATCAAGGTTCATGAGCACGAACCTTGCGGCGTTCCATAACTTGTTAACAAAGTTCCTGTAGGCCTCTATCTTCTTTTCGGAAAGCCTTATGTCTCTTCCCTGAGCGGCAAGGATGGCAAGGGTAAACCTTAGGGCATCCGTTCCGTACTTGTCCATCATCTCTATGGGATCAATCACGTTGCCACGGGTCTTGCTCATCTTCTGGCCCTTCTCGTCCCTTATGAGGGCGTGGATGTAAACATCTTTAAAGGGAACATCGTTCATGAACTTGAGGCCCATCATCATCATTCTGGCCACCCAGAAGAAGAGGATATCAAAGCCGGTCACAAGACAGCTTGTGGGGTAGAACTTTCTTAAAAGCGGTGTGTCATCAGGCCAGCCCATGGTGCCAAAGGGCCAAAGGGCCGAGGAGAACCATGTATCCAGCACATCTTCATCCTGCTTAATATTTGCGCTTCCACAGTGGAAGCACCTATCTATGTCCTCCCTGCTTACAGAGATCTTGCCACAGTCATCACAGTACCACGCAGGTATCCTGTGGCCCCACCATATCTGTCTGGATATGCACCAGTCCCTTATGTTCCTCATCCACTCAAAGTAAACCTTCGTCCAGCGCTCCGGCACTATCCTTGTTCTGTCATCCTCCACAGCCTTTATGGCAGGCTCAGCCAAGGGCTTCATCTTAACGAACCACTGTGTAGAAACGTAGGGCTCTATGGTGGTTCCACACCTGTAGCAGTGGCCCACAGCGTGGGTGTAGTCCTCCACCTTCTCAAGCAGCCCCATGCTTTCTAGCTCTTCAACTATGGCCTTTCTGGCCTCATACCTGTCCATTCCAGCAAACTTTCCGGCAAGCTCGTTCATAGTGCCGTCTGGGTTCATCACACACACCACATCAAGGTTGAACTTTCTTCCTATCTCAAAGTCGTTGGGATCATGGGCAGGTGTGATCTTCAAGGCACCTGTTCCAAACTCAGGATCAACATAGGGATCTGCTATTATGGGAATTCTTCTATTTACAAAGGGAAGGATCACATTCTTCCCTATGTAATCCCTGTACCTTTCATCCTCAGGATTAACCGCCACAGCAGTATCACCCAGCATAGTTTCAGGTCTCGTTGTGGCAACGGTTATGTATCCGCTTCCATCCTCCAGAGGATACTTTATGTACCAAAGGTGTCCTTTCTCTTCCTGATACTCCACCTCAAGGTCGGAAAGGGCCGTGCGGCACCTGGGGCACCAGTTAACTATGTATTTGCCCTTGTATATAAGCCCCTCCTCGTAAAGTCTTACAAAAACCTCCCTTACAGCACGGGAAAAGCCTTCATCCATGGTAAACCTGAGCCTGTCCCAGTCGCAGGAACAACCCAGGCGCTTAAGCTGCTCCACTATGTAATTCCCGTACTTCTCCTTCCACTGCCAGACCCTTTCAACAAACCTCTCCCTTCCCAGATCCCAGCGGGTCTTACCCTCTTTGGCAAGCTCCCTTTCCACCACCGTTTGTGTTGCTATACCCGCATGATCCGTCCCAGGCATCCAGAGAACGTTGTAGCCCTGCATCCTCTTCCAGCGGCAAAGTATGTCCTGCAGCGTGGCGTTAAGAGCATGCCCCATATGCAGAGAACCCGTAACATTTGGAGGAGGGATAACTATAGAATAC
Source organism: bacterium (assembly GCA_027022065.1). GTDB lineage: Bacteria > Thermosulfidibacterota > Thermosulfidibacteria > Thermosulfidibacterales > Thermosulfidibacteraceae > JALVZS01. Next base: position 418 of record JALVZS010000010.1, on the reverse strand, counting down.
GTGGGCCGCTTTTCATCAAACTCATCCGCGTGAAAATATCCCTTCTCAAGCCAAAACTGATACCACTTGCCCTCAACCTCCTTGGGATTGTAGACCTTAGGAAGCTGTTGCATCTTCAGCCCCCTCCTGAGGTGTTTCCTGAGGTTCAAGAGATTTCAGCTTTTCCTCAAGCTCCTTTATGATCTTATCTTTTTTCTTCAGTTGAACCCTCATTCTTAACTGCTCACCTATAACCATTACCCAGGCAAGCACCACTCCAAGAAGCACACATAGATACAAAACAACAAATAAAGGCACCTTTGGCGTTTTGTAAAAGTAAAAATTCAACTCCACAGAAGTCATATTCAGCGTTGCAAAGGCAACAAGCAAAAATATCAGGACAAGTCCTAGAAACAGCCTTAGTATGATCATCTAGCTC
>JALVZS010000009.1 GCA_027022065.1 bacterium | reverse complement strand
CCTTTATAGAAGGGATTTTACCATAAACGCCATGGCCATAAAGATAACGGGAGAAGACGCCTATACCTTAATAGATTACTACGGGGGATTAAGGGATCTAAAGGACAAGGTGATAAGAGTTATACACAATCTCAGTTTCGTTGAGGATCCTACCCGCGCCTTTAGGGCCGTAAGGTTTGAGCAGAGATACGGGTTCAGAATAGGGGCCCAAACGGAAAGGCTTATAAGACTTGCCGTTAGGGACGGGATATTTGAAAGGCTTTCTGGAAAGAGGGTTTTTAATGAGCTTAAGCACATGCTGGACGAAAAGAACGCACTGCTTATGGTCAAAAGGATGCAGGATCTAGGGATACTCAGGTTCGTTCACCCAAAGATAAGGGTGGATGAGGAGATGGAGGAGCTTTTTGACAGGGCCCAGGAGGTGCTTTCCTGGTACGAGCTTCTCTTTAAAAGAAAGCAGCCGGAGACATGGATGGTGAACATGATGATCCTACTGAACAAGCTTAAGCCCGAGGAGGTGGAGAGGCTTACCCACTGGTTTGGCATGGCGAAGTCGGAGAAAGAGATAATATCCACGGGTATATTCCAAGCCCACAAGGTGCTTTGGGAGCTGAGGAAGGCAGAGGATGACGCAAAAGTGTATTTCACACTGAGGAATCAGCCTTTGGAAGCTATCCTCTACTACATGGCCAGAGCCGATGAGGAAACCCAGCGCAAGATAGGAAGATACCTAATGGAGTGGATGGACATAAAGACCGCTATAGGTGGGAGGGATCTTATAAAGCTTGGACTCACTCCGGGACCTCTCTTTAGCAAGCTTCTGAACAAGGTTCTTGAGGCGAAGATAAAGGGCGAGGTTAACACAAAGGAAGAAGAGCTTGAGTATGTAAAGAGGCTTATTGAAGGGGCAAGTGTTGACAAGGCTCACCCGTGAATGTTAAAATTTTAACCAAGATGGGTAGAATTAGTGTTGCATACATAGCACCTTCCTTCCAGACAGTGTCCAAAGATTTCTTCTACTTTTGGTGGTATTACTTTAAGGGGGCCCGTCCATGGCGCCCTAAAAGGTAAGGCCTACAAAGGGCCATGGGCGGGCCTCAAGCCCCCCATGGCCCTTAAAAAATTTTCCAGAAGGGCCATGGAAGCTTTCTGCTCCCATGGCCCTTTTTTTATTATCAACTGAGGGGGGTGGAGAGATGATAGTAGGTAAAGAGATCAGGCTTGAGAGGATAATGGACAGGGAAAAGGGCAAAACCGTTATCGTTCCTATGGATCACGGCATTACGGTGGGACCTATAAGGGGCTTAATCAATATGCGGGAGATCATTGACAAGGTGGCGGAAGGAGGGGCCAACGCCATTGTGATCCACAAGGGTATAGTACCTGTGGGGCATAGGAAGAGGGGAAGGGATATTGGTCTGATAGTCCACCTTTCTGCAAGCACCTGCCTTTCTCCCACACCCAACAACAAGGTGCTGGTGTGCACCGTAGAGGAGGCCATAAAGCTTGGCGCCGATGCAGTTTCCATCCACGTCAACATAGGAGCCGAGGATGAGATGACCATGCTCAGGGATTTCGGCATGATTTCTGCCAAGTGCCTGGAGTGGGGAATGCCTCTTCTGGCCATGGTTTATGCGAGGGGGCCTAAGATAAGAAACCAGTATGATCCCTCTGTGGTGAAGCATGCAGCAAGGGTGGGAGCAGAGCTTGGAGCCGACATAGTTAAGGTGCCCTACACCGGAAGCCCGGAGAGCTTTGCCGAGGTTGTGGAGGGATGTCCCATTCCTGTGGTAATTGCCGGCGGCGAGAAGATGGACACGGCAGAGGATGTGCTTAGGATGGTGAAGGGTGCCATGGAGGCTGGAGGAGCTGGGGTTTCCATAGGAAGAAATGTATTCCAGCACGAGAATCCCGTGGCCATGGTGAGGGCCATATCCATGATAGTGCATGAGGGTGCCAGCGTGGAGGAGGCCATGGAGGTGCTCAAATGAAGCTTTTCTGGGTAAAGGCGGTTCCCTGGAACAAGAAGATAGTAACCTCTGCCATAGAGGCAGGAGCGGATGCTGTCATAGTTGAAGGGGAGAACATCCCAAAGGTCAGAGAGCTTGGAATAGTGGATGCCATTGCTATAGATGATCTGGTCTTTGTGGAGATTTCTTCAAAAGAGGATGAGTTAAAGGCCCTTGAGCTTTCAAAGGCAGGTCCTGTTGTTGTGGATGGGAAGGACTGGAAGGTGATACCCTTGGAAAATCTTGTTTCTCAGTCCCAGAACATCATAGCCGTGGTGAGGAGTCCGGAGGAGGCGGAGCTTGCCATTGGGGTTCTGGAGGTGGGAACAAAGGGGGTACTTCTTGAAACTCAAGACCCTTCTGTAGTTAAAGAGGTGGGTAGGATTGTTAAAAGGCGCACCTTAAACCTTGAGCTTGTGGAGGCGGAAGTTACGGAGATAAGGCCTGTGGGCATGGGATACAGGGTGTGCGTGGATACCACGGAACTTATGACGCCGTCCGAAGGGATGCTTGTGGGAGACACAAGCGGCTTTCTCTTTCTTGTTCACTCAGAAAGCATAGAGAATCCCTACGTGGCCCCTAGGCCCTTTAGGGTTAATGCGGGAGGGGTGCACGCCTATATCCTCTGCCCAGAGAACAAGACCAAGTATCTTTGCGAGCTTTCAGCAGGGGAAAGGGTGCTTGTGGTCAATGCCAAGGGAGAGGCAAGGGAAGCTGTTGTGGGAAGAAACAAGACCGAGGTGAGGCCTCTTCTTATAGTGAAGGCCCGCCATAATGATAGAGAGGGTAGTTTGATCCTGCAGAATGCCGAAACCATAAGGCTCACTGCTCCTGATGGCTCTCCCATATCGGTGGTTAGGCTGAAGCCCGGAGACAGGGTGCTCGCCCATGTTACAGAGGCAGGCCGCCACTTTGGCGTGAAGGTTAGGGAAAAGATAAAGGAAGGCTAATACTTGTAGAGGGAGTGGGATCATGGATGTAAAGCTTGTATTCGCTGGAGCAGGGGGACAGGGGATCGTCCTTCTAACAAGGCTTCTTGGCACGGTTCTTACCGAGAAGGGCTTTAATGTGATTTCTACGGAAACTCATGGTATGGCCACAAGGGGAGGAAGCGTAGTGTCCTTTATGAAGGTGGGAAACTACCACTGCCCCTTGATACTTCCCAAAACGGCGGATATAGGGGTTCTCCTTCATCCAGATGAGTCTGACAAGATAGAGGCTTACTGCAGGGAGGATGCGCTTGTGGTTGGTTACAACTTGCCTGTTGAGGGTATAGATGTGAAAGGGTTGATGGAGAAGGAGGGCCTATTTCCAAGGGTGGCTAATATGGTGGTGGCGGGTCTTCTTTTAAGGTTGTTAGGTGCTGAGCTGGAGGATGGATTGAAGTTTCTAAAATCTCTGGGTAAAGACAAGGACTACAATGTAAAGGCGTTAACCATAGGATATCAGGAGGCGAAGGATGGCTATGTATCAGCCGCGTCTTGAGGGAATGGACAGAGAGGAGCTTGAGAGGCTCCAACTGGAAAGACTTAGGGATACCATAAGGCATATAAAGGACAACAATCCCTTTTACTGGAAGAAGATAGGACGGGTTGAGCCGGAGGACATAAAGAGCCTGGACGATCTAAAGAATCTTCCCTTTTTAACAAAAGACGACTTGAGGGAGGGCTATCCCTTTACCTACACCTGTGCACCTAAAGAGTCCTTCGTCAGGTTCCACATGTCCTCTGGCACCACGGGAACGCCTATAGTGAACTTTTATACGAGAAACGATGTGGAGCAGTGGGCTGAGATCATGGCTCGCTGTCTTACTGCTGCTGGGGTTACAAGCAGGGATGTGGTGCAGATAACCCCTTCTTTTGGCCTTTTCAACGGCGGATTTGGTTTCCACTACGGGTGCGAAAGGATAGGATGTATGGTGGTCCCTATAGGTGCGGGGCGCTCCATGCTTCAGCTAAAGCTTATGAAGGAGATGGGGACCACCGTGATATGCGCCATAGCTTCGTATCCTTTAAGGCTCATAGAGGTGGCCAAGGATGAGGGCTTTGACTTTTCCGAAACCAACCTAAGGATAGGCATATTCGGTGCTGAGGTCTGGTCCGATGAGATGAGAAAGAGGATTGAGGAGGAGATGGGCATAGACTCCTACGATATCATTGGCATGACGGAAACGGGAGGCGTTGGTCTTGGAATAGACTGTCAGTACAAGTGCGGCATCCATGTGTGGGAGGATCACTACATAGTGGAGATTGTGGATCCTGAGACGGGAGAGGTGCTTCCCGACGGTGAAGAGGGAGAGATGGTTGTAACCACCCTCACAAGGGAGGGGATTCCCTTAATAAGGTACAGAACGAGGGATATAACCAGGATAGTCTCCAGGGAGCGCTGTGACTGTGGAAGGACCATGCTGAGGGTGGACAGGCTCAAGGGACGCACAGACGATATGCTCAAGGTCAAAGGGGTGAACTTCTATCCCTCACAGATAGAGGCCATTCTTATGCGTCACAAAGAGGTGGGAAACGAGTACCAGATAATCATTGATGAGAAAAAGGGAAAGACCTATGTAAAGGTGATTCTTGAGGTGAAAAACGGATCCAGGGTTTCCAACGGGGAGCTCAGGGAACATTTGGCCACTCACCTTTACGACTTTTTAGGCTTCAGGGTGGATCTTGAGCTGGTTCCCGAGGGCACCATCCCTAGAAAGCCCGGTAAGGCCCAGAGGGTTGTGGACAAAAGATCGGGCATCTGAGTGGATGAAGTTTGACTGGAATAGGTGCAGGAGTGAAAAAGAGCTGGCGATCAGGAGAATGCTCTGGGATGACCCTGTTAGTGTGTTGAGGGATTACGACAGGGATTACCTTAGAGAGCTGTTTCTTGGCAATCTTCACAGGTTTGATAGAGTTAACCTCAATTTCTGGAAGTGGTGCCTCAAAATAAGCGATGAGGAAATTAACAGAAGAGCAAAGGAAAATTTTAGACTTGCTTGCCAGATTTGGCGTAGGTGAAAGGTTTTACCTTGCAGGCGGCACGGCGTTAGCCTTGATGTATAATCACAGGTACTCTGAAGATTTTGATTTCTTTGCTGAGAAAATGGATCTGAGGTTCTGTGAGCAGCTTAAGCTCAACCTAAAGAATGCTGGATGCGGTATAAGCTCTGTTTGTAGTACCAAAGACAC
>JALVZS010000008.1 GCA_027022065.1 bacterium | reverse complement strand
TTACCGTATCACCCTTTGTTCCTAAGCCCCACACCCCTTTCCAATGGGAGTCCCAGGAGGCCCTTGGCAGTTTGAAGAGGAAAATTTCCTATCTGAAGGAGAGGTTCAAAAAAAGCAGGGTGAAGATAAAGAACCACAATCCCTACCAAAGCGTAGTGGAGGCATTCCTTTCAAGGGGGGACGAAAAGGCAGGGGATGTGGTTTACGAAGCCTTTTCCAATGGCGCCATGTTTGATGAGTGGGGGGAGTTTTTCTCCTTTGAGTCCTGGAGAAGGGCCTTTGAGAAGTTCGGCGTGGATCCTGAAAATCCCGCGGGAGCTTTTGATGAGGATGCTCAGCTTCCCTGGGACTGTATTGATACGGGCACAGGCAAAGAGTTTTTGCTTGCAGAAAGGGAAAGAGCGTACAAAGGACTTACAAGCACTGCTTGCAGAAAGGGCTGTAGGGCCTGTGGAGTTTGCGCAGAAAGGCTTTCTTTAAAGCTTGCCGAAGCTTCTAAGGTTCCTAAGGTTTCTCTTCCCAAATTCTGCAGGGAGAAAAGATACGGCTATTTGTGTTGGCTTTCCAAGAGGGGACCTGCGAGATTCATAGGCCACAATGACATGGAGGCATTGATACACAGGGCATTAAGAAGGGCCTTTGTGCCTATCTCTTACTCTAGAGGCTTTTCTCCGCATCCTGCGATTTCTTTTAAAGAAGCCCTCCCTTTAGGAATGGAGCTTGCCTTTGAGCCCTTTGAGCTACACCTTTGCGAGGATGTTCCCTTTTCCCTTATACTATCTTCCAACAAGTTTCTGCCAGAAGGCTTAAAAATCGTTTCCGTTGAAAGGCTGGGTGAGCTTTCTATAGGCAAGATGAAGTTTGATGTGAGATACAGGATAATTCTACCAGTTAATATGATGAAAGAAGGAGCTAAAGTCGGGGATGCTGTGGTTATAAAAGTACTTGGTAAGCTCATAATCTTCACAAAAGAAAAGCCTTATAAGCTTCTGGAATCCCTAGTTGAAGATCCCAAACTTGTCCGCACCATACCCGTTCAAAGAGTGGTTAAGCAGCTTTGAAGTGTGTTGATATCCATTGGATGGGATAGGTAGAACCCTTGAGCTTCGTCAAATCCCAGGTTTTTGCTTCCCTCAAGCAGGAACTTGCTCTCTATACCTTCGGCAACGGATCTGGCGTTGAGAGATCCTGCAAGCCCAACAATTGCTTTCGTTATATGCTTTACCTTTTCGTTGTCGGGAAGCCTCACTATAAACTCTCTGTCTACTTTTATCTTATCAACATCAAAGTGCAGCAGATAGTTTAAGGAGGAATACCCCTTTCCAAAATCATCAATGCATATCCTGAAGCCAAGATTTTTAAGTCTATTTATTATGCTGGTTGCTTTTTCTGGGGACTTCATTGCGGTGGTTTCCGTTATCTCTATGAAGATGTTTTGGGGATCTATGTTGTACTTTTCTGCCTGCAAATTGAGTATTTCTGGTAGATTTTCGTCAAAAAACTGTTTTGGTGAAAAGTTGATAGATATGAAGAACTTTTTTCTTCCCAACCTTTTCATATTTTTAAAGGCCTGCTCAACTATGTAGTATCCAAGAGGTATTATGAGCTTTGTCTCTTCAGCCAGGGGAATGAAAGTTGAGGGTGAAAGCAATCCTCTTTTTGGGTGGTTCCACCTGGCCAGCGCTTCTGCTCCCACGATTTTTAATCCTCTCAGCTCAAAGATGGGTTGATAGTGCAGAATTATTTCCTCTCTGTGCATGGCCATAAGTAAACTGTCTTTCATGAGGAGCTTGTTTATAAGCTCCCTTTTAAGCTCTTCTGAAAATAGGGTAAACTGGCCTCCTATTGCTTTACACTTGTGTAGCGCTAGTTCTGCCTTTTCTATTAGACTTTCTATATCACTCCCATCGGTTGGGAATACTGACATACCGATGTTCACATCTAAATAGAGACCTCTGTTTTTAAAGGGTATGTTTTTGAAGATGGTTCTGGTCTTATTTATCAGTTTGTATATGCTGTGTAGTTCCCTTATCCCTGTGAATGCTATAAGAAATCTGTCTCCCTTACCTCTTGCAATCAAATCGCTTTCTCTTAGATGCTGTGTAAGCTTTTCTGCTACACTTTTCAGTATGAGATCACCATCTCTTCTACCGTAAGTTGCATTTATTGAGCTGAAGTTCTTTATGTCAATGATTGCTATTGCTACCATTTCCTGTTTTCTCTTGGAAAACTTCAGTAGCTTTTCCGCCTTTTCCATAAACATGTGCTCGTTGGGTAAGGACGTGACAGGATCGGTTTTTCCCTGTGCTCTATTTACTATTCCAGCAACCAGCAAACACTTAGCTGGGGTGGATTTGATAAGTGATCCGTAGCATAAGAGGTTCAAAGTACTTCCGTCCTTTCTTTTAAGGTTTACGCTGCAGGGTGTTGGATTGGAGCTTTTGAGTAAGCTATCTGCAAGGTACCGCTTAAGCTGCTTTTGTGAATCTTCTGCTACTATTTCCCAAAGCGTCAATTTTGGGATTTCCTCTTCACTGTACCCTAAAGCCTTAAGTGCCGAGGGATTCATATATCGTAGCTGCCTATCGTGTAAAATTACAAACAGATCTGGCAGATTGAGCAGCCTATCTAGCAGGGCGAGTTTTATACTGTCTTCTACCATGCCAAAGCTCTTTTACTACTATGAAACACGTTTGGCAAGACTTTTTTTTCGGAGGAATCTTTCATAAGGAATATAGTTAATGTGAATTTTGAAAATGAAGGTCTTTTAGGCTCTTACACAGGCGTGATAAAGCATAAAACTAGGTTAGATTTTTCCTAGATTTTTATTCATAAATAAAAACGGGGAGCCGTATAGGCTCCCTATTCTTCCTCCACCTGGATGCTTATCTCTTTGGGCTTTACCTCTTCCTTCTTGGGAAGCACTATGGTGAGGACTCCCTGCTTGAGTGTGGCCTTTATTTTGTCCTTTTCTATGCTCTTGGGCAGAATAAATGAGCGCTGGAACTTTCCATAAACCCTTTCCGCACGATGATATGTTTCCTTCTCCATATCCCTTTCAAACTTCTTCTCTCCCTTTATCACCAGTGTGTCGTCCTCAACCTTGATCTCAATATCCTTCTGCGCCACTCCGGGTACTTCCGCCTTTATCACCACTTCATTCTCCGTTTCGTAGATATCCACAGGAGGCACCCAGGAACCGCTCTGTATGTCTTCACTGCTTCCCATCAAACTCTCAAAGATCTTGTCCATCTGGGTCTTCAGGTTCGTTAGCTCCTTAAACGGATCCCACTTCTGTATGGCCATCTTCCCACCTCCTTATAGTTTTGGTTTCCTTTTAAAGGATAATACTTAAGTATATTTCTGTCAAGTTTTTTGATGATAATTCTGTTAAGTTTTTCTTGGGTGCATTTTCGTGTTATAAGGAAGCAAAAGTCTTAGGGGGTTCTGTTGAGGGTTGTTGTCATTCCCGCAAGGTACGGATCCACTCGTTTTCCTGGAAAGCCCTTGGCGAGGATAGCGGGCAAACCGCTTATACAGTGGGTTTACGAGGGTGCTTCCCAGAGTAGAAGGGCCGATCTTGTGGTTGTGGCCACCGATGACGAAAGGATTGCGGACTGTGTGAGATCCTTTGGTGGAGAGGTGTACATGACTCCTGAGTGTCCTACGGGAAGCGATAGGGTGGCGTATGTCCTTAGAAGGTTTGGGGAGGATTGGCAGTTTGTGGTGAATGTTCAGGGGGACGAGCCTCTGGTAAAGGGGTATGTTGTGGATGCTGTGTTTGACGCTCTGGATGAGACGCCTGATGCTATAGTTACGCTGATGAGGCCCGTAGAAAATGATGTGGAGTACACCGATCCCAATGTGGTTAAGGTGGTTGTGGGGGCGAGGGGATATGCCCTTTACTTCTCCCGTGCTCCTATCCCGTTTTTCAGAAAGCGGGGGCGGGCATTCTGCCACATCGGAATATACGGGTTTCACAGGAATACTCTACTTTCCTTTGTGGAGCTTCCTAGGGGAGAGCTTGAGGAGACCGAGCAGCTTGAGCAGCTAAGGGCCCTTGAAAATGGAATGCCTATAAGGGTAATTGAGACCACATACCGTTCTGTGGGCGTGGATGTTCCAGAGGATATAGCTAAAGTGGAAAAGCTTTTAAGAGGTGATTCATGAATACAAAGTACATCTTTGTTACGGGTGGAGTGATCTCATCCCTTGGTAAAGGGGTGGCCTGTGCAGCAATAGGGGCCCTTTTGGAGGCAAGAGGACTTAAGGTGACCTTTTTGAAGTTTGATCCCTATGTAAATGTGGATCCCGGAACCATGAATCCCTTTCAGCATGGTGAGGTTTATGTGACCGACGATGGTGCGGAGACAGACCTGGATCTGGGGCACTACGAGAGATTTACCAGCGCCAAGATGGGCAGGGACAACAACGCCACCACGGGAAAGATATACTATACCGTCGTAACCAAGGAAAGGAGGGGGGATTATCTGGGCAATACTGTGCAGGTGATTCCTCATGTTACGGAGGAGATAAAGAACTGCATAAGGAAGATAAGCTCCGGCAAGGATGTTGTAATTGTGGAGGTGGGAGGCACCGTTGGAGATATAGAGAGCCTGCCCTTTCTTGAGGCCATAAGGCAGTTTGGCCTTGAGGTGGGAAGGGAAAACGCCTTCTACATACATCTTACCCTTGTGCCCTACATAAAGACCGCTGGTGAGCTTAAGACCAAGCCCACTCAGCACTCCGTAAAGGAGCTGAGGGCTATAGGTGTCCAGCCCGATATGATCATATGCAGGACGGACAGGTTCCTGCCCGATGATATAAAGGCCAAGATTTCCCTCTTCTGCAATGTTGATAAGAGGGCGGTTATAACGGGAAAGGATGTGGACAGCATTTACGAGATTCCACTGGTGTTTCATGCAGAAGGGGCCGACGAAATTATAGTTGAAAGGCTGGGACTGCCAAAGAGGGAGCCCGATCTCTCCTTCTGGGAGGAGTATGTAAGAAGAGAAAAGGAGTGCACCGACGAGGTGGTGGTGGGGATAGTGGGGAAGTACGCCCAGCTTCACGATTCCTACAAGAGCCTCGTTGAGGCCATAAAGCACGCTGGCGTGGCAAACTGTGTGAGGCCCGTTATCAAATGGGTTAACGCTGAGGAAGTGGAAAAATACGGGCCCGATCAGCTTCTCAAAGAGCTAGATGCGGT
>JALVZS010000007.1 GCA_027022065.1 bacterium | reverse complement strand
TGTCCTGAAGGATGCTCCGGATGGTAGGATCTTAACGGTGATTTCCATTAGCTGCTCATGGATTCAAGGAACTCTCTATTGCTTTTGGTGTTTCTCATCTTGCTAAGGAGGAATTCCATGGCCTCAACGGGATTCATGGTTGAGAGCACTTTTCTTAATATCCACACCCTCTTAAGCTCAAACTCGGGGAGCAGGAGCTCCTCTCTTCTAGTTCCAGACTTGGATATGTCTATGGCTGGGAAGATCCTCTTTTCCGCCAACGCTCTCATGAGATGAAGCTCCATGTTGCCCGTCCCTTTAAACTCTTCGTATATCACATCGTCCATACGGCTTCCCGTTTCTATGAGGGCCGTGGCGAGGATGGTGAGGCTTCCTCCTTCCTCTATGTTCCTTGCGGCACCGAAGAGTTTTTTGGGCTTTTCCAGTGCGGCGGCCTCAATACCTCCAGACATCACCCTTCCAGTAGATGGAACGAGGTAGTTGTAGGCCCTAGTGAGTCTGGTTATGCTATCCATGAGAATAACCACATCCCTTCCATGCTCCACCATGCGCTTGGCCCTTTCTATCACCACCTCTGCCACCTGCACATGCCTTTGGGGAGGCTCGTCAAAGGTGGAACTTATCACCTCTGCCTTCTTCACGTTCCTCTCCCAGTCTGTAACCTCCTCGGGCCTTTCTCCCACAAGAAGGGCTATAATGTGAACTTCTGGATGGTTTGTAGCTATGGCATTGGCTATCTTCTGAAGAAGCACGGTTTTACCTGTTCTCGGCGGGGCCACGATAAGTCCCCTCTGTCCCTTGCCTATGGGTGCTATGAGATCAATCACCCTTGTGGAAAGCTCATCCGGAGTGGTTTCAAGCTTGAGCCTCTCGTTGGGGAAGATGGGGGTGAGATTGTCAAAATGTATCCTTTCTTTTAGCTTTTCAGGGGGCTCCCCGTTTATGGCCTCAACCTTAAGTAGGGCAAAGTACTTCTCTCCCTCTTTTGGAGGCCTGATTATACCTGATACAAAGTCCCCCGTTTTCAGTCCAAACCTTCTTATCTGTGATGGAGAAACGTATATGTCATCTGGTCCTGGCAGGTAGTTGTAGGATGCTGATCTTAAAAAGCCAAAGCCATCGGGGAGTATCTCAAGAACCCCCTCTCCAAAGGCGTAACCGCTTTTGGCAGCTTGGGCCTCAAGTATCTTGAAAATCAGCTCTTGCTTCCTAAGACCGGAGATGCCAGATATGCCAAACTCCTTTGCCAGCTTCATAAGTTGCTGAACGGTCATCTTCTTCAGCTCTTGCATGTTGAGCTCAATGTTCTCCACAGGCGGGATTTGTGCGTTTTCCCCGTTGTTCTTCGCCATGCTTTCCACCTCTCAAGTTTATTGATTTTTATGGCGGAGGGGGTGGGATTCGAACCCACGGTGGGGCTTTATAACCCCACAGGTGATTTCGAATCACCCGCCTTCGCCCACTCGGCCACTCCTCACCACAGGGAGCTTGTGACACCCAGGA
>JALVZS010000006.1 GCA_027022065.1 bacterium | reverse complement strand
ACAAGGCGCATGGCCCTAGCAGCCGCTTTTCTGTTGCCCTTCAAAAGCTCATCAATCAATCCCATCTTCCCACCTCGCTAGACTCGTATAGGTTTCATACCAGCAAAAGGCCTTCCTATCCATGTCCAAGCTTTTATTAAGTAAAGCCTTTAGCACAGAAAGCTGCCAAAATGGCTTTTTTGCCATTTTTAAAGCCAGCTCGTTCGCCTTTTCACAAACCACTTCATCGGGAAAAACCGCATGCACAATTCTGTATCTCAAAGCCTCCCAGGCATCCAGAATCCTCGCCGTAAAGAAAAGCTCCTTTGCCCTTCTTATCCCCACAAGCCTTTTTAATCTTTGCGTTCCCCCAAAGCCCGTTATTATTCCCATTTTACAGGCCGTGTGGGCGATCTTTGCCCTTTCAGAAGCCACCCTTATATCGCAGGCCATTGAGAAGTCAAACCCTCCACCCATGCAGTAGCCGTCTATAACCGCCACGATAACCTGAGGAATCTTCTCCATAAGGTTAAACAAGCTATGTCCGAGATCGCAGAACCAGAGGGCATCAAACCTGTCAAAGGCATCAAGCTCGTTTATGTCGGCACCTGCCACAAATACCTTATCCCCTGCAGAGGTAACCAGAATAACTTTAACGTCCCTCCTGTATAGAAAAAACCCAAAAGCCCTTCTCAACTCCTTAAGGGTTTCAACGCTTAAGGTGTTCATCTGACGGGGGCGGTTGATGAAAAGATGGGCCACCGCCCCCTCTATCTTAATTTCTAAGTTTTTAAAACTTAAAGCTTCACCGGACGCGGCTTCACGTTGTTCCTGACCCATTCAACGATCTCCTCAAGGGGGGTTCCGGGCAGGAAGATCTCCTTAACACCCACCTCCTTCAGCTTGGGGATGTCGTCAAGGGGTATTATACCACCTCCAAAGACCACTATATCATCAAGTCCCGCCTCTTTAAGCTTCTGCATAAGTGTAGGGAACACATACATGTGTGCTCCTGAAAGTATGCTTATACCGATGGCGTCAACGTCTTCTTCAAGTGCAGCCTGCACTATCTGGTCTATTGACTGGTGAAGTCCAGTGTAAATCACCTCAAAGCCCGCATCCCTCAAAGCTCTTGCCACAACCTTTGCGCCTCTGTCGTGTCCATCAAGTCCGGGCTTGGCAATCATGATCTTTACCTTTCTCTCGCTCATCCCGCTCCCTCCTACTTGAATTCAAGTTCTCTTACATTGTTGGGATCTATGCTTCTTATGAACTCCAGCTCCTCCTTCGTGGGAGGCTCTGTTGTGGGCACTTCATCGGGTATTATAAGATCAAATCCCGTATTGTTCACCACATCATCAACGGTAACGCCAGGATGCACGGAAACCAGCCTCATCTTCTTGGTTTTGGGCTCAAAGTCCATGACGCAGAGATTTGTTATAACCTTTCTGGGACCTCCTTTAGGAATGCCCAATCTTTCCCTTGTGTCCCAGCCGTTTATGTATCCCTGGCCGGTTATAAAGGAAACCTTCTCAACAAAAACCTTAGAGTTGTGCCTGGGCACCCATATAACCGTGTCCATGAAGCCGCACAAGAAGGCACTTGCCGCACCACCGGGAAGTCTCACCTTGGGCCTGCTGAAGTCGCCGATGACGCTCAGGTTCGTATTTCCGTACATGTCCACCTGGGCGGCACCCAGAAAGATCAGGGAAAGCTCTCCTCTTTGCGCAAGGTCAAATACCTCTGCCAGAGGCAGATAGGCAACGCAGTTTTCCTGAAGTTTAGGACCAGCCGTTGAGAAGGGCACCTCCGAGGGATCGGGATCAACGGCATCCGCAGTATTGAAGAAAACCATGTTGGGAGCGTGGAAGTGCTTGGCGAGAAGGCATGCTATCATGGGCATAGGGGAGTACAGGCCCTGAAGTACTTTATCGCCGTCCTTTATCTCACGGGCCATAAGGCTTATCATTAGCTCGCTTACCTTGTACTCCATGGCTCACTCCTTATAAACATATTTCTTCAAATACTCCTGGAAGCCCTCAGGGGTTTTGGCGAGCTGGACATACTCCTTTATGTGCTCGTCGTCGTAGTTGTAGTAGCTGTCACAAGATGTTGGATAGGCGCCTCTTGGCGCGTGAACCACGGCACTTACATAGAAGTAAGGAATGGCCGTAAGATGGGGGTTCTTCTTCACCTCTTCATGAGGTACTATCTCCTCCACCGTAACTATAACCTTCTTTGCCGCTTTGGCCATGTAAATGTCTTCCCAGGGGGAGCCGAAAAGCTGCACATTCCCATACTCATCAGCCTTATGGGCGTGGATGATAGCCACATCGGGATTGAGGGCCTTAACCAAAACCAGCTTTTCTCCGGTGAACGGGCATATAAACTCCTTTATGGTTTTGCTGTGCCTCAGAACATCGGAGCCGATAAAGCCTTTTACGGGAATACAGGGAATGCCCATGGCAGAAGCCCTGATGGAGTTTATTATGCTTCCGCAGGCATGCTCATCTATCTCAATTTTTCCTTCCTGTGCATATCTTCTGAAGTTAGGAGCGAGGCCAAACTCTTCAAGGGATATAAGGGCAAAGGAAACCTTGGAGACGCACCCTGCACCTATGAGCATGTCAAAGTCTAAGCCCTTCTCCCTACCTATCAGATGCAGGTTCTTCTTGCCCTGTCTGATAATTTCCCTCACGGCATCCATGGGGCAACGGTTTCTGCCCACACCCCCAAGGGCCACTTTGTCTCCGTCGCTCACAAACCTCTCTATGGCCTCCTTAAGAGGCATTAGCTTCTTTTCCATCTTCAGCCCTCCTTAGAAGAAGGCAGGATCTTTGTACTCTCCAAATACATCCTTCATGGCGTTGCATATCTCTCCGATGGACGCATACTCCCTCACAAGGTCTATTATTATGGGCATAACGTTGGTCTTTTCATCCTTGCAGGCGTCCCTAAGGTCATCAAGGAGGCTCTTCACCTTGGCGTTGTTCCTCTTTCTTCTGACCTCGTTGAGTCTCTCTATCTGCACCCTCTCAACCTCAGGGTCTATCTTCAGTATCTCAATGGGAAGGTCGTGCTCCTCACCCATGACAAACTCGTTCACGCCGACTATGATCTTCTCCTTCCTTTCCACCGCCTGCTGGAACCTGAAAGCAGACTCCGTAATCTCCCTCTGAGGATAGCCCTTCTTTATGGCCTCAAGCATGCCGCCCATCTCTTCAATCTTGTTTATGTACTCCCAGGCCTTCTCTTCAATCTGATTCGTAAGGGCCTCAACAAAGTAGGAACCTGCAAGGGGATCTATTGTGTTGGTAACACCGGATTCATAGGCGATGATCTGCTGGGTCCTTGTGGCAACGGTAACGGCTTCTTCAGTTGGCAGGGCCCAGGTTTCATCCATGGAGTTGGTATGGAGAGACTGCGTTCCACCAAGCACAGCTGCCAGGGCCTCAATGGTGGTCCTAACTATGTTGTTCAAAGGCTGCTGGGCTGTTAGTGAGCATCCAGCGGTTTGTGTGTGGAACCTCATCCACCAGCTCCTGGGGTTTTTAGCACCAAACCACTCCCTCATGATCTTGGCCCACATACGGCGGGCGGCACGGAACTTGGCGATCTCCTCAAAGAAGTCCATGTGGCTGTCAAAGAAGAAGGAGTACCTAGGAGCGAACTGATCCACATCAAGGCCTGCGTTTATTCCCATCCTCACATACTCAATTCCATCGGCAAGGGTAAAGGCGAGCTCCTGAACAGCGGTGGCTCCAGCCTCCCTTATGTGGTAACCGGAGATGGAAATAGTGTTCCACTTGGGAACATGGTGGGTACAGTAAACCACTATGTCCCTCACAAGCCTTAAGGAAGGCTCAGGAGGATAAATCCAGGTTTTCTGAGCGATAAATTCCTTTAGCATGTCGTTTTGAACGGTTCCCATAAGCTTTTCCTGGGGAACACCCTGCTTTTCGGCACAGGCGATGTACATGGCCAATAGCACAATGGCAGGGGGATTGATGGTCATGGAGGTACTAATCTTGTCCATGGGAATGCCGTCAAAGATAATCTCAAAGTCCTTAAGGGTGTCCACCGCAACACCGCACTTTCCAACCTCTCCCCTAGACATGGGGTCGTCGGAGTCTCTGCCGTAAAGGGTGGGAAAGTCAAAGGCCATGGAAAGCCCGGTTTGGCCTATGGACAGTAGATACTTGTAACGCTTGTTGGTCTGCTCAGGCGTGCCGAATCCGGCAAACTGCCTGATGGTCCATATTCTTCCCCTGTACATGGTGGTGTGAACACCGCGGGTAAAGGGATACTCACCTGGGAAGCCAAGATCCCTCATGTAGTCAAAGTCTTTGATATCCTCTGGAGTGTAAACACGCTTTATTTCAAGATCAGAAAGGGACAAGAACTTTTCCTTTCTTTCGGGATGCCTGGCAATCTCCTTTGCCAAGCTCTCCCTCTCCCAACGCTCCTTCTCACTTGCTATCTGCTCAATAGCCTCCTCATTAAAAAGCCCACTTTTGGTCTTTATCTCTCCCATGGCTACCCTCCCCTTATCTTTCTATTCCATCTCGGGCATCAACGCCCTTTTCTGCGTAGTAATGCTTTATCTCCAGCATTTCCGTTACAAGATCCGCCCTTCTCACAACCTCAGGATGGGCGTATCTTCCTGTAAGGACAAGCTCCATATCTTTGGGCTTTTCCTCCATAAGGGACAAAACCTGATCTAGGGAAACAAGCCCAAAGTCCAGTGCCACATTAATCTCGTCTAAAATGAGTATATCGTGCTCGTTCTTCTCCATCACTTCCCTTGCAAGCTCTATCCCTTTTTGGGCAAGCTCCACATCCTTAGGATCAGGATTGTTTCTGTCCACAAACTCTTCCCTTCCCATCTGAACGATGGTTATGTAGTCTTTTAGCATCTGCGCGCTCTTCAACTCCCCGTAGAAAATGGAACCCTTCATAAACTGGATTATAAAAGTTTTCATGCCGTGACCCGCCGCCCTGAAGGCAAGCCCTAAAGCAGCGGTAGTTTTTCCTTTCCCGTCTCCAGTGTAAACCTGTATGTAACCCTTTTTCAGCTTTTTCATGACAGTATGTTTCTGGCGATAACCAACCTCTGTATTTCAGAAGTGCCCTCGTAAATCGTGGTAACCCTTATGTCCCTGTAGAAGCGCTCCACGGGAAACTCCCTGGAGTAGCCGTATCCACCATGGACCTGAACTGCTCTGTAGGCAGCTCTGTTGGCAGCCTCAGTGGCAAAAAGCTTTGCCATGGAGGCTTCTTTGGTAAACCTTCCGCCCTTACCTGCAAGAAACTGATCCTTTAACCAGGCTGCTCTGAAAAC
>JALVZS010000005.1:11860-16596 GCA_027022065.1 bacterium | reverse complement strand
TATATGCTATGAACATTCAATGCCCTTGGCCAGATTCGCCCTATACGCCATGGGAGAGGAGATACATGTGGCAAACTGGCCTGGAGCAAATTTTAAAAGCCAACCAAGGGATAGATCTAGAATAATAGATGCCGCCATGAGGCATATAGCTTTTGAGGGCCAAGTATTTACCGTCTTTTCCTCGTCTTGCATGAGTCAGGAAGAGGTTGATTTTTACATGGAGTTGGATCCAGCAAACAAAGGGATACTATCTGCAGGTGGAGGAATTGCTGGCATTGTAGATCCTTTGGGCAACTATGTAGCAGGGCCAATAGAAAACGAGGAAGGGATCGTTGTAGGAGAAATAGACCTTGACCTCATAAGAGATGCCAAGCACCTAGTGGATTCTGTGGGACATTATGCTAGAAGTGACGTTTTAAAGCTACTCATCAACAACAGCGAACAACCCGTTGTGATTTCTGAAAAGCAGACTTTTCCACGTTGTAAGGATATATTGGACATGTGGGAAAGGATAAAAGGGAAATTAGAATTAAAAGATCCATTGCTAAAAAAGGAAATTGAAAACTTTTCGCTAAAACTCAAAGAAATTTTCACTTAAAAAGCTGGAAAGCGGCGGGAGTCCCCGCCGCTACTTGAAACTTAAAGTATTAGAGACAATGCAGTATAAGCTTGCTCAGTATTAATGAGATATAAGGTTAACACAGTCACACCATTGTACTCTATCTTTAAATAACCTCTACCCTCAAGTTTCCCAGTAAGCATGTCATATTTGAAAAAGGCACTTTCATAGTGAAGCACATACCTTTCGTGTCTGCCATCAGCATAGTATACATCAGCATTAACCCTCTCGTCTGGAAGCAGAAGAATGTATGTGTGCACCTGTCCATCCGGCGTCATATCTTTTCCCCAAAGCTCTCCGTACATAGTGCCTGATATATAAACGGTTAGGCCGTTCACACTTTTGCTAAATGTTGGTTCATATCCTGAGTATTTAAGGGTTGTGAGTAAAGCTATCCATGTAGGATACCCGTGCTTTTCAACATCTTCGGATGAGACATAAGCATCATAAGAGCACCAAGAAAACTGTGGAGAGCTGACTAAACACATTTTAGCTTGAGAAGGTTCAATCTCAGAAAGAGAAACCCAATTCCAAGTATCGTCAGGGAAGTAACCACACCAATTCGCTTCACCACAATAAAAGGTAACCACAGGGCTTGTAGGAAGATCAGAAGCTCCAGCACCACTAAAAAGCAATAACAAAACAGCAAAGACCATCGCAAAACGCTTTGCAACATCAGAATCCATTACAAAACGCTGTGCGATATAACTAAACATACAAACCTCCTTTATAAGGATTTTCCGGCCAAACTAGCAAAAAAGTGAAGGGAAATCAAGAAGAGAAAGGAGAAACAATAAAAAGCGTTTCTAAAATGCCCGGGGCGGGACTCGAACCCGCACGGGCATTGCGCCCAGGGGATTTTAAGTCCCCTGCGTCTGCCAGTTCCGCCACCCGGGCATCCTGTAAGGTTCTATAAGTCGCCAGTAAGAGAAAAGTCAACTGCTCTTCTTTTGCTCCCACTGGGAAAGGGGGATGGCTTCCTCTATGAGCATTATTGGAATGTCGTCCTCCACCTTGTAAACAAGCTCACAGCTATGGCATATAAAGGCCTCAGGTTCTTTTACATACTCCAGCTCACCCTTGCACTTGGGGCAAACCAGTATCTTTATGAGATCCTCGGGAACGGGCATCTCTATTTCACCTCCAGATAGGGCTTTGTGGCTACACTATCCCCCACCCTAACCCCCAAGTCAGTTCTCATAACGAGGCAGGTAGAAGCCACAGAAGTAGCCTTTAAAACAAGTAGGCTACCCACTTCCTTCTTCCAAAACGGCGTGTAAAGGTGAAGCACATCTCCCTGATCAAGACCGTCATCTTTTCCGAGATCTACAATTACTACATCTCTAAGAGAAGCCACCTCCCTATCCTCAGGTAGCTTTACGACACGGCCGTTTAGTGAAACTTCAGGCTCTATCAGCTTAACTATGGGAACAGGGATGCCGAATACGGTTACAAGATCTCCTTCCATTACAGGCTCAACCGAGTAAACCACCCTGGCCAGTATCTTGTCAGCCTTTACATTCAACACCTTCAACAAACCTACATTCTTTATAAGAAAACCCAGCTCCTTTTTGGTGAAGGGATCTTTGACATGCTCTTCTTTTATCCTATAGGCCAAAAGAAGCTCCCCTTTTTCCACAAGGCCCCTTATGTGGTTGATGGTTACAGTGTCTCCCGTGCTGTACAACCCCTTATCTGGATAGTAGAGGTGCTTTGATATTACTCCCAGCTTTCTGGGAGGCTCTTTGGATATGTAGGGCACAAAAACCTGCAACTGCCAGTTAACTAGAGGCTTAGGCGGTATCTTCTTCACCACTTCTGCAGTAGCAAGCTTTTCCCTCGGCGGGATGTAAAGCTCCCAGCCCGGAAAGATCCAGTGGGGATTTTTGACCAGCTTTCTGTTGCTCTCCCAGATGAAGTGCCAGTAAAAGGGTGTGCCGTAGAACCTCTGGGATATATCCCATAGGGTATCTCCTGGCTTTACCTCGTAAACCTCTGCGAAGCAAACCCCAAAGGCTAAAACTAGCATAAAAATAAGGCTAAACCTCTTCATCTTACCGCCTCACAGGAAGCTGGTGGCCTCATATTCCAACAACCTATTCTCGCCGCCTTGTAATACGCAGCGCACCTAAAGGCCGATTTCCTCTCCTCCTCCACAAAAGATTTTAGCACTATACACGCCTTGTTCTTCTTCCCCATCCTCCAGTAGGAGTCTGCCAAAAGCATACGGGCCTGCTGGGTAAGCATGGGATCCTTGTACTTGGCTATGAAAGCCGCAAGAAGTCCCACAGCCTCTTTGTAGTCTCCCACATACCAAGCCATGTAGGCCTTTGTAAAGTCCCTTCCCTCCGGGGAATTCATCCTTTCCGCAAGGCTCTTTCCTCTAGAGGCCTCCATTCTCAAAAGGGACTTTTCCAGGTAATCCATCTTTGCCATGATGTCGTTGAGCATCTCGTTCTGGAGTCTTTGCCTCTGCTCCAGGGTATCCATTCTCTTTTCAAGCTCAAGCACCCTCCTTGAAAGTATCATGAAGTCGCTCTTTCTCAAGCTGGTTTCCGTTTGGGTGCATCCGATGAGCAACAGAAGAAGCAGCGCAACTAAGGCCTTCAAGGCTCCAGATCCTTGTATAGTTTCTCCCTTATCTCAGAAACCCTTGACACTGCATCTGCTACATCTACAAGCTCGGTTTCTCCCGTGTCCCTCAGCCTTATCTCCACTTTGCCCTCTTTCACCCTGTGCTCTCCCACGGTAACCCTTATGGGAATGCCCACTAGATCCGCATCCTTAAACTTGAAGCCCGCTCTTTCGTCCCTGTCGTCGTAGAGCACCTCCAGGTCTTTATTCAGAAACTCGCCGTAGAGACCCTCTGCCACCTCCCTAACCTTAGGATCATTCATGTTGGTGGCAACAAGGTGAACCTCAAAGGGAGCTATGGTTATGGGCCACTTTATACCGTCTTTGTCGTGCCTCTGCTCTATAGCGGCGGCAGCTATCCTGGTTACCCCTATGCCGTAGCACCCCATTATGAAGGGCTTTTCCTTGCCGTCCTTATCCAAAAAAGTCGCATTCATGGCGGCGCTGTACTTGGTGCCAAGCTTGAATATGTGGCCCACCTCTATGCCTCTTGAGAACTTCAGAGGACTGCCGCACTTGGGGCAGAGGTCCCCCTCCTCGGCAAAGACTATGTCTGCATATCTGTCCACCTTGAAGTGAACGCCTGGAGTTAGATTCGCAATGTGGTAGTCCTCCTCGTTGGCTCCAGATATAAAGTTTACCCCGCCTTCTATCGTTCTATCTGCCACAATCAGCACATTCTTCTTCAAGTTGCAGGGCCCAACAAAACCCGGAGAAGCACCTGCTATCTCTAAAACCTCATCGTAAAGGGCCATCTCTATGGCCTCTGCTCCCACAGCTCTTGCGGCCTTGGCCTCGTTAAGCTCTCTATCTCCAGGAAGCAGAAAGAGCACAAACCTGCCGTCACTGGTTTTGTAGATGAGGGACTTTAAAAGGCGTGAGGGCTCAACGCCAAGGTAGGAGCTTACCTCCTCTATGGTTCTCACATTGGGAGTATGAACCTTCTCAGGCTCTTTCACCTTTTCCGAGGAAGGCCTAGGCTCAAACTTGAATGAAGCCCTCTCCCTGTTTGCAGCATAGCCGCACGCCTCGCAAAAAACAATCACATCCTCACCTGTGTCAGCCCATACCATAAACTCGTGGGAAACATCCCCGCCTATGGCTCCCGTCTCTGCCTCCACTACAACAAAGTCAAGTCCGCACCTTTTGAATATGCGGCTGTAGGCGTCGTACATCTTTTGGTAGGAAACCTCCAAATCCTCCCATGATCTATCAAAGGAGTAAGCGTCCTTCATTATAAACTCCCTGGCCCTTATGAGGCCAAAGCGGGGCCTCGCCTCGTCTCTGAACTTTATGTGAATCTGGTATAGGTTTAAGGGAAGCTGTTTGTAAGAGCGCACCTCCCCCCTCACGAGGTCAACTATTACCTCCTCGTGGGTAGGGCCAAGACAGAAGTCCCTCTGGTTTCTGTCCTTGAATCTGAGTAGCTCCTTACCAAAAACATTCCACCTGCCAGACTCCTGCCACAGCTCCGCAGGCTGAA
>JALVZS010000005.1:0-11850 GCA_027022065.1 bacterium | reverse complement strand
GAACCACGGGAAGAAACACCTCTAAAGCCCCTGCTCTATCCATCTCTTCCCGCACTATCTCTATGATTTTCTTTACCGTTCTCCATCCCAAAGGTAGAAAGGAGTAGATACCTGCGGCAAGCTTTCTCACCATCCCAGCCCTCAAGAGGTACTGATGGCTGGGGGTTTCCGCCTCGGCAGGCTTCTCCTTCAGCGTGGGCATGTAATATCTAGAAAGCCTCATGCCAACCTCCTAAAGGCCTTCGTCGTAATCTCCAAAGTCCCTCATATCCATCTCTTCCGCAGTGTACATGGCCTCAAGGGCCTTGCTTACCAGATCCCCAAGGGACTTCAGCTTCTCCACCCTGTCCATTATCTCCTCAAGGTTGTCAGGAATGCCCTGGCTTACAATGTGCTTGCAGGCGTTCACCACGTATATAAGGGAAATTTCAGAGTACATATTTAATGTTTCCTTTAAAAGCTCGCTTCCTGGCATCACTGCCTCCTTTTAAACAGGCGCTCTATATACCCCTTATCCAACTTCACTACCACAGGTCTCCCATGGGGACAAGTTAAGCCAAGACCCCTCTCTTCTAGGATGTTGGCAACAAACTGGGCATCAAGGGCTGTGCTTCTGTCGCCTGCCTTTACGGCGGCCCTGCACGCAATTCTGGCAAGCTCTTCATAGGATAGGCTCTTGGGCTCCCCATCCTTTAGGGCATCCAGAACAGATCCCAAAACCCTTTCCTCTATTCCCAAGGCCCACTCTGGAACGGCCGTTATCACACCGTTTTCTGCATCCACCTCAAAGCCCAACTGCTTTAAGAAACTTCCCCACTGCTCAAGAAGCTCCACATTCTCAAAGGGTATCCACGAGGCAACCGCCTTTGTCTTTCTTTCTATTATCCTTTCAAACAAAAGCCTTTCGTGAAGGGCGTGCTTGTCCACCATTATTAGGGAACCGCCCTCTTCAAAAAGCAGGTAGGTTCTATCCAGCTCACCCAAAAACCTGAATTTAGGCTCCTTCACAACATCAAAAGCAGTCTGGGCGGTATAGCTAAAGGCAGGCTGGGCCAGGGAAAAGTCAGTTTCAGGCACCTTCTCAGAGGGAAGAACAACGCCATGAGAGGGGGAAAACATTCGCTCTATATCCTCATGTATGCGGGAAGGATCTCTGAACCTCACCTCTCTCTTTGTGGGGTGCACATTTACATCCACATCCTTGAAAGGCACATCTATAAATACAATAGCTGTGGGAAGCTCTGAGGATATGAACCTCTGCCTGAGAAGTCCCTTTATGTGCTGGGAGAGGGCCCTGTCAAAGACGGCTCTTCTGTTCACATAGAGGAACATTTCCCCCTTTTTATCATCAATCAAAAATAACCTCACCCAATCCCCTTCCAAGACATCTTTTATTGAGGCACCCCTTGCGTCTTCCACCCGCTTTTCAAGAGAAGATGGCCTAAAATGGAAGATCAACTCCCCCTCCTCAAGATAGCGAAACTCAATCTCCGGATAGGCCATCGCATATTCAAGGAAGATCCTTCTTGTGTGCTGCTGCTCCACCCTTTTTGAGCGGAGAAATCTTCTTCTTGCCCTTAGATTAAAGAAGAGGTTTTTCACAGCCACCGTGGTGCCGGAAACATCCCTGAAGTACTTGGATACGCCCTTGAAAACGCCCCCCTCAATCTCAAGCCTCGTAGCAAGCTCTTCCCCCTTTGCCTTTGTGATAAGCTGGAACATGGAGACAGAAGATATAGCGTAAAGAGCCTCCCCCCTAAAGCCCAGGGTCTCTATGCTTTCTAGATCCTTTTCAGAGGATATCTTGCTCGTGGTGTGCCTCTCAACGGCAAGAAGTGCTTCCTCCTCCGTCATACCCACGCCGTTGTCCCAGACCTCTACAAGACTTTTTCCGCCGTCTTTAATAGAGGCCTCTATCCTTGTTGAAGCGGCATCAATGGAGTTTTCTATCAGCTCCTTCAGCACAGAGGCAGGCCTTTCAACAACCTCCCCTGCCGCTATCCTTCTTACCACAGAGGGAGGAAGTCTCTTTATTTTCGGATCAGACGCCAAGATAGGCTTTCTTCACCTCTTCGCTCTTCTCAAGCTCCTCCCCAGAGCCCTCCATAACTATGCGCCCTTCAGCCATAACATAGGCCCAGTCGGTGATCATTAAAGAGATGTGGACGTTCTGCTCCACAAGTAGCATGGTTATGCCTTCATCCTTCAGCTTCTTTATAACGCTGAAGACATCCAGAACAAGCTTTGGGGCAAGACCCAGGCTAGGCTCATCCAGTATAAGAAGCTCTGGACACGCCATAAGCCCCCTTCCCAGGGCAACCATCTGCTGCTCACCGCCGGACATGGTGCCCGCCTTCTGGTTCAGCCTCTCCTTAAGCCGGGGAAAGAGGTTCAGAACAAAGTCCAAGCTCTCCTTGAGCTTCGCCCTCGCCCTTTTGGTGTAGGCCCCCATCTCCAGATTTTCGTAAACCGTCATTTCTGGGAAAAGCATCCTTCCTTCAGGAACCATCACAAGGCCCATGTCGGCGCGTCTATGGGCGGGAAGATGGGTTATGTCCTCCCCCTTAAACAGGACCCTTCCCTTCCAGACAGGGACCACTCCCGTTATGGCCCTGAGAAGGGTGGTTTTGCCAGAGCCGTTGGAGCCTATTATGGTGGTGAGCTTCCCCTTTTTGGCCTCAAGGCTAACACCCCAGAGTATCTGAACCTCACCATACCCAGTCTCAAGATCCTCCACCTTCAGCACCACATCTGACATCAGGCCTTCCCCTCCTTAAGCAGCTTAAGGGCAAGCTCGGGATTGCCCAGGTAAGCCTCTATAACCCTTTCGTTGTTGGCCACCTCCTCAGGTGTGCCCTCGGCGATTTTGCTTCCATAGTCCAGCACCATTATCCTATCTGAAACCTTCATTATGGCATGCATGAGGTGCTCTATCATGAGGATGGTTATCCCCTGCTCCTTTATCTTCATTATAACCTTCAGCATCTCGGAAACCTCTGATGGGTTCAGTCCCGCCAGCACCTCGTCAAGCAGTATAAGCTCTGGCTTTGAAGCAAGAGCCCTTGCAAGCTCCAGCCTCTTCTTCTGAGGGACATTGAGCTTTCCCGCAAGCACATCTGCCTTATCGGAAAGACCCACCGTCTCCAAAACCTCCCAGGCGATCTTTTCCGCCTCTTTTAGGTTGGCAAAGGTTTTTCCAAAGCAGGCACCAACCATCACATTCTCCAGCACCGTAAGTTCGTTAAGAGGCTTAACTATCTGATGCGTTCTCGCTATGCCCAGCCTAGCCCTTTTGAAAGAGGGAAGACGAGTTATATCCCTGTCCTTGAAGTAAAGCTTCCCTTTCTCAGGAAAATACACACCGCTTATCACATTGAAAAGCGTGGTTTTCCCAGCGCCATTGGGTCCAATTACTCCAAAGATCTCCCCCTCCTCAACCTCAAAGGAGACATCATTCACAGCCACAAGACCACCGAACATCTTGGTGATATGCTCAGCCCTCAGTATCATTCCAGCACACCTCTTAATTTCTTAAATCTCTCCCTCAAAAGGCCCACTATACCTCCGGGAGCAAAGAGCACGATCAAAAGTAGGACAAAGCCCGCAATGGCCATGTGCAGGTTTTTGAAAAGAGGATTAACCAGAAGTATCCCTTTCAGCCTTTCGTAGATAACGGCTCCAATGACAGGGCCAGAAACGGTGCCGTATCCTCCAAGCATCACCATGAAGATCATTTCTATGGACTTTATGAGGTGGAAGGCATCATCCGGCTCAATGTTGCCCGCCTTGAAGAAGAATATGGCCCCCACAAGACCTGGAAAGAATGCGGAAAAGGCATAGGCCAAGCTCTTGAAGCGCTTGGTGTCCACTCCCAAAACGGCAGCAGCATCTTCATCCTCTCTAATGGAGAACAGGCCCAGGCCGAACTTGGAGTTCTTTATAAAATAGGAGACCACAACGGTTACTATGGTTACAGCGGCCATGAGATAGTAGGCAAACCAGATGGCCTTAGCAGCACCGCCGTAGCTTCTGTATATCTTAAAGTTGAAGAAAAGGCCTGTTGCACCGCCCAGGAAGGCCAAGTTCGTGACAAGGGACTTTATCGCCTCGTTCACCCCTATGGTGGCTATGGCAAATATGGCCCCCCTTAACCTTAAAACCGCCTCCCCCACAGCAAGGGCCACAAGGGCAGAAGCAACGCCACCTGCCAGCATGGCGGGAATGAGGTGAACGCCAAATTTATACATGAGGTAAAAGGCCGTGTACCCCCCTATCCCGTAGAAGACTATATGACCAAAGCTTACATACCCCGTGTATCCCAGAATGATGTTGAGGCTTGCGGCAAGGGTAACATACATCAGAATGAGAAAGACCGATTCTCTGGCTATCACGGACCTGGTAACAACAGGATAGGCCGAGATGGCCACCAAAAGAGGTATCAACCAGAACAGGGAGTATCCTTTCTTCATCCTGTTACTCCTTCCCCATTATACCTGTGGGTTTCACAAGCAGTATGATCACAAGGATCAAAAACTCCAGGAACGGCACATACCCTACCTGTATCTTCAAGGTGAGAACATTCTCCAAAAGACCCATTATAAGCCCACCCACAAGGGCACCCAGAGGACTTCCCAAACCGCCTAGAACGCATATAACGAAGCTCTTAAGCTCATAAACCCCGCCTGTGAGTATGGTAAAGGGAAAAACAGATGCTATTAAGGCCCCTGCAACCATGGCCAAGGCTATACCTATACCAAAGGCCAGAGAAAGGATAAATGTGGTGTTCACCCCCATGAACTTAGCAGCAGTTATGTTCATGGAAACGGCCCTTATGGCCTTACCCGTCCAGGTCTTATAGAGAAAGAGATACAGAAGCAGGGTAAAGATCAGTGAATATATACCCACCAGTATCTTTTCCTTGGGGATGTAAGCCCCAAACACCTTAACAGAACCAAGGCCCACATCAATGGCCCTGGGATTGGTGGTGAAGAAGAAGGTTCCGAGCCCTATGATGATGAGACTCAGAGAGTAGGTAGCAAGAAGCGTTGAAAGCTCAGGAGCCAGAATAACCCTGTGAAGTGCTAAAAAGTAGGCTATCATACCTAAAACAACTCCCACGGCCAGCACGAGAAAAACAGAGATGAAGGGGGAAATGCCCGCAAACTTAAAAATAAAATAGGACGCAAACATGCCTAAGGCTATAAAGGCACCGTGGGAGAGGTTTATCACGTTCATAACGCCCCAAATAAGATTAAGGCCTATGGCCGCAAGGCCATAGGCCAGTCCAAGCAATATCCCGCTTAAAACAGCGCTTATCCACGCCTCCACGTTGCTCCCCTCTCAATCAGTACTTCTTGTAGTAGGGGTAAACCAGCCTTGCAGAGGCGGCATGCTCAGGCCAGACCACCTCCTTCACAAGCTTACCGCCCTTCTCCTGCCACTGGAGATAAACCATGTCATGCCCTATCTGCCTGCCGTAGTACTTACCAGTCTCAAACTTTATCCTGCCGTAGAAGGTCATTATGTCCATCTTCTCAAGGGCCTTCCTCACCTTTTCAGCATCCAGGCAGCCAGCATCCTCTATGGCCTTCTGAAGCACAAGACCCGCTATGAAGCCGCCAGCAGCGTGATACCCAGGAGCTTCTTTATACTCTTTTTCATAGGTCTTCACAAACCAAGAAGCGGTGGGTCCATACCAGGATATGCCCAGCTTTTTGGCGGAGGCCTCGGTGTACTTGGCCTTGGGCTCCCACTGGGAAGGAGCGGTCACATAAAGGGCAGCCTTCCCTATTTCAGCAAACTTGGGCACAGCAGGAGCCACCAAGAGTGATACCAGCTTAACCTTTATCCTCTGCTCAAATATCTGCCTGGCAAAGGTCTCTCCATCGGCAAAGTGCCCTCCTCCTATGATAGCATCGGGCCTCTTAGCGGCTATCTTGTTGAGGAAAGAGGTGAAATCCGTGGTTCCCTTGGCATAGGATTCAAAGAGCACCACCTTAAACCCATGTTTTTCCGCATACTTTTTGGCAGCCGTGGCAACTGCCTTGGCAAAGTTGCTCTGCTCGTAAACGATGGCCACCTTCTTGGCCTTGGGATCCACGGCCTTGAGGAGATCCAAAGCACCGGTAAGGTAGCGGCTTGCAGGGGTATAGATCTGGAAGACATGCATGTAGCCCTTGTTGAATATGCTGTCGGATGCGGCGCCTGTGGCCATCATGATCTTCCCGTACTGCTCGGCTATAACCGCAGCAGACGCAGTAAGACCAGAGCTGTAAGGGCTAATGAGGAAGTCCGCCTTATCCTTGCTTATAAGCCTCACATAAAGCTGCTGCACCCTATCCTTGCTACTCTCATCGTCGTAGTAAACGAACTTCACAGGAAGCTTCTTCTTGAGGGCCTTCACATAAATACCGCCCTGGGAGTTTACCCATTTCTGCCAGAGAAGCAGCCCACGGTACTGCTCAGCAGACTCAGCGTTGAGCTTACCGGTTTGGGACATGGTAAAGCCAATAACGATCTTATCCTTAGCAAAGGAGGTAGTTAAACCCAGCATTAAAAAGCTAACACCCACCAAAAACGCCACCAACCTCTTCATCCCTACACCTCCTCAGAATAGTAAAATCCACTTTAGCTTTTACTACTTTTTAAAAGGCTTCGCAATTAGATGCTAGCTGGATAAAACTAAAGAGGCCTCCAGTGCAGCCCCTATGGCCCCTGCAAACTGAGGATGTGGTGGCACCTTGATGGGCAAGCCAAGCTTTTCTGACACTCTTTTGACCAAGAAACTACAAAGGGCCCCTCCACCCGTAAATACCACCTTGCTTTCCACTCCAAACCCTTTGGCCATGGAGGCAATCCTCGTTGCCACAGCATCTATAACCGCATAGGCTATAGACTCCACAGGCTCCCCTTGGGCCAAAAGGGAAACTATCTCGGATTCTGCAAAAACCACACACATGGAAGAGATAGTGGCAGGCTTCCTGCACCTTTCGGCAAGCTCCGAAAGCCTGTCCACCGAAACCCCAAGCCTTTGAGAAACCACCTCAAGAAACCTGCCCGTTCCAGCAGCGCACCTATCGTTCATAACGAAGTCAGAAAAAGCCCCATCCCCGTTAAGCCTTATCACCTTGCTGTCCTGCCCTCCCACATCTATCACAAATCTGGCATCGGGACAGAGCCTGTAAGCTCCCAAAGCGTGCGCCTTTATCTCACTTATACTCTTTATTCCAAAGAGCCTGGATATGCGCCTCCTGCAGTAACCCGTAACCACAGAGCTACTTACACCCTCTAGCATCCTTGATACAGCATCCTCATAGCCTGCCGTTGTGGGAAAAAGCTCCATCTTAGCTATGTCACCGTTTCCAGAAAGCCAAACCACCTTTATGTAGCTTGATCCCGCATCTATTCCCAAAAATAGACTCATCTCAAGCTCTCCACAAAGGCCTCCACCCTTGTTCTTATCTGTTCCACATCCTCCATGGAGTAGTCTGTCTCTATCCTCAAAACAGGAATCCCCTCAGCCTTTAGCGCATCCATCACCTTTTTTGACTCAACATTGTAGGTGTGGCAGAAGGAAAGGGTGTAGTATATGACCCCATCTACCCGCTTCTCTCTGCACATATCCAAGATGTGCTGTACCCTTTCATCGTTGGGAGTAAAGCAGGCACAGTCTATTTTCATGTATCTTTCAAGGAGAGCTTCTAAGAGATCCCCAACCGTTTCGCACCCCTCGGTATCCACATCATCCCTAAAGTAGCGAACACCTATGCAGGCCTCCTCGGCCACTACCGCAGCCTGAGCCTCCTCCGCGACGCTGTGGAGCTTCCAGTTGGGAGGAGCCATAGGAGTTCCTGCCACAAGAAGCCTGGGAGCATCCTTTGGAAAGACAGAGATGCCCTGATTTATCCTCTCTTCCAGCTCGTCGCAAAGCTCATTAACCTTGGCAGCGTATCTTTCTGGATCATCGTAAAATGCTATCTGATTCACCAAAAGGGCATCCAGTCCGGTTATGGGAACAGTATCATTAGCGCTTCTCAAGCTGTAAAGCCTCCTCATTGCCCTCCTTTTGGCATTTACCACCTCTATCCCCTTTTTAAGCTCTTCATAGGTGATGGGGCTTCCCCTAAGTTCCTCCACCTGCCTCATGAAGCCCTCTATCTCCCTCCTCCAAAGATCCTTCTCCACATCCCCCTTTTTATGGGGGATATGCATCACATAGACCCTGTGGAGCTTACCCAAAAGCTCCCACGTCTTCTTCTTAGCCTCACAGGTGGTTTCTCCGTATATGACATCGGAGATCTGGGTATAAGGACAGGTCCTCTGAAGCTTAAACCCATAGGCAGACTTTATGAGAGGGCAGATATTTCTGGGAAGGTGCGTCTCCGCATCGGGTATAGAGAACTGGGCTCCCCCACAAAGCCCATAGCAGGCACCCCCTGCCCCCACCACAATCTCCTCTGGAACGAATATGCAAAAGGTTCCCACAAGGGGCTTCCCCTGCTTCTTAATTTCCATAAGCTCCTCTATCCTCTTTCCATGGATCTCCGCCATGAGACCGTCAAAGTAGGCCATGCCTTGAGGCCTGTTTTTCCTGGAGAGGAAGAGCTCTTTATAAACATCAAAAAGCAGATCCATAAGCTCCTGATGCCTCTCAACATCCATATCAAGCTCCCTGTAAAGCCCCTCGTATCCCATCTCCGTCCCCTTTTATTTTTTCTAGGATCAAAACCAAGAAAATGCCAATAAATCAAATTTGAAGAATCTATAATAAGCGAGCTTGGGGATTGAAGGATAAAGAAATAAGTAGTATAGCTCCCACGATGGTTAAGCTATTGAGCATAGCGGGATCCGATCCCTCAGGCGGCGCAGGAATCCAGATGGATCTTAAGATCTTTTCGTGTTTGGGAGCCTATGGCATGGCCGTGCCCACAGCCCTCACCGTGCAGAACACAACCGGCGTTTTTGATGTGTTTGAGGTTCCGGAAGAGCTACTAAAAAAGCAGATAGAGAGGGTTATTGAGGACATAAGGCCCCAGGGCGTAAAGGTAGGAATGCTCGGCAAAGCCTCCCTTGCCTCCACAGTGGCGTCCCTGATACCAGAAGGCTCTGTTGTGGTTTACGATCCTGTTCTTAAATCCACAACGGGCTGCACTCTCACCGAGGGAGAAATGGAGGAGCTTCTTCCTCTTCTAAAGCGGGCAGATGTAATCACGCCAAACAGAAGGGAGCTTCTGGCAATCACAGGCGAGGAGGATATCCAAAAGGCAGTAGAAGTACTCAGAAAAAAAGGGGTAAAAGCAGCGGTTGTTGTTACAGGTGGAGATGAGGATGAAGAAAGATGCGTGGATTACCTGTGCGTGGAAAAAGATATTACCCCCTTTGAACACGAAAGGATCCCAATTGATGGTGGAACCCACGGAACAGGATGTGCTTTTTCAAGTGCCCTTTTGTACTTTCTCATAACTCTGGGAAACCTAAAGGAAGCCTACCTTGAAACAGTGCGCTTCATGGAAGAGGCATTAAAATGTGCAGAGAAAGTAGGAAGGGGGCTGGTTCCTGTAAGGCCTGAGGCGACAAATGTGGATGCGGAAAGGTTTAGGGTTTTGGAAAGGCTAAAGAGAGCTCTAGATAGACTTAAGGACATTAAAAAGGTGCATCTGCTCATCCCTGAAGTGCAATCAAACCTAGGAGAGGCAATACCTGGTGCAAAAAGTATAGAGGATGTGGCCGCTTTCCCAGGAAGGATAGTGAGGTTCAAGGATACCGTAGCAACCCTATCCTGTCCGGAATTTGGGGCATCAAGCCATGTTGCAAGAATAATACTTACCGCCATGAAGTTTGACCAAAGTGCAAGGGCCTGCATGAACATAAAGTATAAAAAGGAGTGGATTGAAAAGCTCAAAAAAAGCGGGATCTTCTGCATATCCCAGTTCAGCAGAAAAGAAGAGCCTTTAGATAGAAAGAAAAAGGAAGGGAAAACCCTGGATTGGGGAACAGAGGTTGCCATAAAGAGGGCGGGGAAAGTGCCAGACATCATTTACGATGAAGGGGATGTGGGAAAAGAGCCCATGATAAGGGTGCTGGGAAGAAGCGCTTTAGATGTTGTGGAAAAGGTAGAAAAGATAGCGAGGCTTTTGTTCAAAGACTGAAAAATCCCAATTTAGTCAAAACCTCTCTGTTTATTCTATCCCTCTCCTTGTCCCTGTGCCACCCCCACTTGTTGAAGTACTTAACAGCAGAGGCAATGTGATGGAAAAGGAGCCTTCTGCTCTTGTAAGAGCCCCTTCTGTGCTCATGAATAGCCTTCACATGAGGGTAGAAAACCAACCGGGCCTGTCTGTAAATCCTCCTGCAAAGATCCACATCCTCCATGTAAAGGAAAAATCTTTCATCAAACAGCCCCACGCTCTTCAAAACATCGATTCTCAAAAGCCAAAAGCACGCCAAAACAAAGGGAACATCCATCACATTGGAATACCCCGTGAAGCGAAGCTCATATACTTCGTCATTCCTGTCCTTTCCCAAGAATCTCCTCGCAAAAAGATGCCAAGGAGTGGGAAGCAGCCTGCAGTGATACTGGAGAGATCCATCAGGATAGCAAACCTTTGGGGTCACAAGGCCCACATCGGGATTCTCCTCCATAAAGTCTATCAGGGCTTCCAAGACCTCAGGCTCAAAAGAGACATCGGGATTTAGCAGAAGGTGGTACCTTTTCCCCTTTTTGAGGGAGTTGGTCAGGGCTATGTTGTGGCCCCTACCAAAGCCTATATTCCGACCAGGGTTTATGTAAAAGACTTCTTTATAACGGGCAAGATGCGAAAACCTCCCGCAGGTATTGTCCACCACATAAACAACCGAAACGATGCGGGAAAATACCCCTCTTTTTAGAAGTTCCTCAAAGGCCTCATCGCCATGGTAAAGAACCACAGATGCAGAAATCACGCCTTGGCTCCAGCATCCAAAAGATTCTTCTTAAGCTTAATGTAAAGAGCTATTAAAAGAGCAGAAAAGACAAGGGCACCAAGGGTCGCAAGATGAATATACCTTTTTAAAAGGACCTCGTTTTTACCTACAAAGTAGCCTATAAGGGCAAGGGTGCTAACCCAGATGCCTGCCCCCGCAAAGGTGAATATGGAAAAGACAAGCACGTTCATTCTAGAAAGGCCCGCTGGCAGGGAGATATACTGCCTTATCCCTGGAAGGAGCCTTCCCACAAAGGTGCTTATGGCCCCGTGCCTCTCAAAGAAACCATCTAGCCAGGCAAGCTTCTTTCTATCCACAAGCAGGTACCTCCCGTACCTTTCAAGAAAGGGCCTTCCCAAAAGCATGGCTAGATAGTAGTTAAACAGGGCACCAGCGAGGCTTCCTGCAGAGCCTGCAAAGATGGCCAGCCAAAGGTTCATTTTACCCTTGGCCGCAAGATAACCCGCCGGGGGCATCACCACTTCGCTGGGGAAGGGGAAAAAGGAGGACTCTAGGAACATGAGAAAAAATATCCCCGCATAGCCCAAACTCCCCACCTTAGACACAATCCACAGAGCTATTCCCTTCATGGCAACTTTTGGATATAGTCTTAGGAAAGGAATGTAAAAATGTAAAGGAGAAAGCTTATGGTAGGTATAAAAAACCTAGCCAAAGAACTAGAAGAAATAGCTCTGCTCTATGAAAAGCACATTATAGAGCAAAAGATAAATTCGTTTAGAAAGAAGTATAACAAAGATTTTCAAGAATTTGAAAAAGAAGTTTTAAGCAAAGAGCATTTTGAACAATGGGACGACTATATGGAGTGGAAAGCCTACATAAAACAGCTTGAGGAGCTTGAATCCTATACAAAATGACTATAATTGCTGC
>JALVZS010000004.1 GCA_027022065.1 bacterium | reverse complement strand
CCCAGGCGCTGTCCTGGGCTTTTTTTATGCACAAAAACAAAAAAACAGGACGTGAAGCTATGAGACCACAGGCACGTGAAAAACTCGGCTTTTACCCTACCCCACAGACAGTAGTAGAAAAACTAAAGGAAATTCTAACCTTCGAAAAAGAAGCAATCTGCTTGGATCCCTGCTGTGGGGCTGGAGAAGCACTAAGAAAGCTCACAGATGGAAAAGCCAAAACCTGGGGAGTAGAACTCCACAAAGAACGGGCAGAACAAGCCCGCGAAGTTTTAGACGAAGTACTCAACTGCGATGCCCTAACTGAGGTAGAAATAAGCAGGGCATCGGTAAGCCTGCTGTTTCTCAATCCTCCCTATGACAGCTACGAAAGTGAAGAAGAAAAGAGCAGGATGGAAAGAAAGTTTCTTGAAAGATACCATCCTGCTTTAAAGAAGCAAGGTGTACTTGTACTGATTGTTCCCTTTACCAGCCTGCACTATCTTGCAGGCTACATAGCACAAAGATACACGAACGTATCTGTCTGGCGGTTCCCTGATAAAGAATGGGAACCGTTCAAACAAATGGTTGTGATAGGGGTAAAAGATCACCCGTTCAAAGAGGAACGTACAAAGACATTGGAAGCGCTAAAAAGGGCATCATTATATCCTGGAAATTTCGAAGAAATAACCAAAGCCAGCATTACATACAAAGTCCCATCAGCCAACGGTGGCAAGTTTGTATCCAGAAAGATAGATCCCGAAGAAGCATTTCAGGCAGTGCTCAAAGACGGATTGTTCGAAGAAATCAGAAGCATGTTGGAAATTAAAGACTCTGTCATAGTCCGTCCTCTCACTTCGCTCAGAAAAGGGCATTTAGCAATGTTGCTTGCTGGCGGCTTCCTAAACGGACTTGTAGAGAAAGATGGAATACGTCTCATAGTAAAAGGAAGAGTAAGCGAAAAGCAAACTGAAACGAAAGAAACTGATGTAAATAACGAAGGCAAAGAAGTTGTAAAAACCAAGGTAGTTATTTCCCATGAAGTAACCTTAAGAGCTTTTGATTTAGAAACCAAAGAATTTTTCACCATTGAGTAAAACAAAGAATAGGAGGTGAAAGGATGTATAGAAAGATAATCATCAAATGGACAGGCGTAGAATGTTACTGTGACAAGTGCATCATTTCAGAATACTACTACACACCTACCATAGCACTGGCGTCAATCTTTGGACATGAGTCCATGGTTAAAGCTGTTAGTTCAGGTATAATAAACGGAAAAGAAGCCACTTTAGAGGATACAGAATATGAAAATCTAACCAGAGCATATTCCTCCTTTGAAATAAAAGGACGCAAGCTAAGGCTACCATCAGGTGCAGAAGTATTGCATCAGATAGTTTACAGTCCTCAATTCTTTAAAACGGTAACCTTCTACAGAACAGAAGAAGAGAAAATAAATAAAATCTTCAAAATCGTAGACAGGTACACGGATGTACCTTTAATCCAGGAATGGGCAGAAGAAATCTACCACTGGCTTTTGAGCAACGAACACT
>JALVZS010000003.1 GCA_027022065.1 bacterium | reverse complement strand
GTGGGGGAGAACTTGGACGAGATCATAGAGGCTTTGAAGGGCGATGAAAAGGAGAGGGCGGAGCACCTGATGCTTGTTGATCTTGCAAGAAACGACCTTTACACCCACTGCGACCCTGCCTCCGTTTCGGTGCCCAGGTTCATGGAGGCTGAGGTTTACTCCCATGTGGTTCATTTAGTCTCCACCGTTGTGGGAAGGCTGAAGGAGGAAATTACTCCCGTTGAGCTTCTGAAGATGACCTTTCCCGCGGGAACCGTAAGCGGTGCTCCCAAGGTGAGGGCAATGGAGATCATTGACGATGTGGAGAGATCTTCAAGGGACTTTTACGCAGGATGCGTGGGCTATTACTCCGTGAACGGGAACATGGACACCTGCATCACCATAAGGTCTGCGAAGTTTGAGAAGGATAGATGCATCTTAAGGGCAGGGGCGGGCATCGTTTACGACAGTATTCCGGAAAGGGAGAGAAAAGAGGTGGAGAACAAGCTGAGGGCGCTTCTCGTTTCCCTTGAGAAGTCTCCCACCATGGAGGTGTGATGTGATTGTGCTTGTGGATAACTACGATTCCTTTACCTACAACCTTTACGCCCTTTTCAGGCTCGCGGGCGCCGATGTGGTAGTTGTGAGGGAGAACCGCCCGCTTCCCGAGGGCTTTTCCGGTCTGATTCTCTCTCCCGGTCCATCAAGACCTGAGAGCATGCCCGGTGCCTGCGAGAAGCTGAGAAGCGTTTTGGGGAAAGTGCCCGTTTTCGGGGTGTGCCTGGGGATGCAGATAATAGCACATGTTTTAGGGCACGAGGTTTCAAGGGCAAGGACCATCCAGCACGGTAAGGAGGACAGGATAAAGATAGTGAAGGACTCCATCATCCTCAAAGGCGTTCCCGATGGCTTTAGAGCCGTGAGATACCACTCCTTGAGCGTGAAGCTGAAAAATAACAGCCTCATCCCTGTTGCCTATTCGGAAAAGGACGGGGAGCTTATGGCATGCGAGAATCCCGAGCTTAAGGTCTTTGGCGTTCAGTTTCATCCAGAATCCATCCTCTCTGAATTTGGAGAAAAAATAGCAAAAAACTTTTTAGAGGTGTGCCATGGTGGTTAAGAGGGTTTTGAAGGGAGAGAGGCTTTCCTTTGATGATGCGTTGAAGCTTTTTGAGGACATGTTTGAGGGAAGGCTTCTTCCGGAGCAGACCGCCGCTATTCTTGCTGTTATGGCGTTTAGGGGGGAGACGCCTGAGGAGGTAGCTGCTGCCATAACCGTTGCGGAAAAAAAGAAGGTAAGGGTGGAGCATGCCGTTGATGGGGTTGTTGATACCTGCGGCACCGGAGGAGATGGAGCCAGCACCTTTAATATATCCACCGCAAGCGCTCTGGTTTTGAGAAGCCTCGGTGTTCCCGTTGCCAAGCACGGAAACAGGGCGGTTACAGGTATTACTGGGTCTGCAGATGTTGTGGAAGCTCTTGGGCTGAAAGTTGCCAAGGATGCCGGGGAGGCAAAAAAAGAGCTTGAAGAAAAGAACTTTGTCTTCCTCTTTGCCCCCGGTTTTCATCCTGCCTTTGCTAAGGTTGCTCCTGTGAGAAAAGCCCTCGGTGTTCCCACCATCTTCAACATCCTGGGTCCTCAGATAAACCCATGCGATCCGTCTTCTCAACTGGTGGGGGTTTACTCTGTTGAAAAGGCGAGGGTGGTGGCTGAGGCAAACAGGCTTTTGGGTAGAAAAGATAGGGTGTTTGTCTCCTCAACCGATGGACTGGATGAGGTGAGCCCCAAGGCGGAGACGGTGGTGATTGAGGTGAGGGACGGCTCCGTAAAGGAATACACCTTTGATCCTAAAAAGCTTCTTGGAAGATACTTTGATGTTCCGAGGGTTTCCACCAAGGAGCAGGCGCTTAAGGTGTTTGAGGATGCTTTAAGCTACAAAAACGAGGAGGCTTCTTTGTGCGTTGCCCTGAATACTGCCTTTGCCCTTTACGCAGCCGGGGTGTGCGACGTTGATGAGGGATTTAAAAAGGCGCTTTCCGCCATAAAGGATGGGGCGGTTCTTGAGAC
This sequence comes from bacterium, assembly GCA_027022065.1. Classification (GTDB taxonomy): domain Bacteria; phylum Thermosulfidibacterota; class Thermosulfidibacteria; order Thermosulfidibacterales; family Thermosulfidibacteraceae; genus JALVZS01. The sequence continues at coordinate 3,326 of JALVZS010000003.1, read as the reverse complement.
GGTGAGGGAGCTTAAAGATGTTTCTTGAAAAGGTGAAGAGACTGAAGTTTTCAGAGGTTGAAGCCCTTGATCCTTGCACCTTTGGGGAAAGAAAAAAAGGCATACTTAATCCCGTTGTTAGCCTTAAAACAAAGCCTGTGATAGCGGAGGTGAAGATTGCCTCTCCCTCGGCAGGGATCATAAAAGAGGTGGATCCTGTTCTTCAGGCAAGAAGGTATGAGGCGGGGGGAGCGGGTTCCGTAAGTGTGCTCGTTGACTCCCAATTCTTTAACGGAAGCTGGGAAAATCTACAAAAGGTAGCGTCATCTGTGAAGATTCCCGTTTTGTGCAAGGAGTTTGTTGTTTCAAAAAGACAGATAGATCTGGCATATAACTCCGGAGCGGATTTTATCCTGTTTATCTGCGGGCTTTTGGAAAAAGAACACCTGCAGGAGCTGATTCATTACGCCAGGTCTTTGGGGCTTTATACCCTTGTTGAGGTGTTTGAGGAGACTCACCTTGAAGTAGCCCTCTCCTTAGAGGGAGTGGACATGGTGGGGGTAAATAGCAGAAATCTAAACGACTTGAGCGTTGATCTCAAAAGGGCGGCGTCCATGCTGAAGGAGATTCCTAAGGACAGATTTAAGGTTGCGGAAAGTGGGATAAAGTCCGTTGAGGATGTGAAGTTTTTGCTTTCTGCAGGGGCGGATGCCTTTTTGATAGGGGAGTTTCTCATGCGTTCGAAGAATCCGGAAAAACTAATAGGGGAGATTAACCGTGTTTGTGAAGGTATGCGGAATAAAAAGTATTGATGATGCCCTTTTTTGTGCAAACTGCGGGGTGGACGCTATCGGGCTTGTATTTTATCCCAAGAGTCCCAGGTTTGTGGATGTGAAAACCGCTGAAGAAATAGCCGAAAAGGTATTGGATAAGCTACTGCTGGTTGCCGTTTCAAAAAGGCTTGAGGAGATACCGAAAGCTGCTTTAGATTTTTGCCAACTTGTGCAGATCTATCATTACAGCGAATCTGTAAAGAACAGGCTCATCCTCGGGGTAAATGGTCCCTGTGAGACTAACTCCAAGTACTACCTGGTTGACTCAAGCCATGGAAGGGGCGTCTTTGTGGAGTATCCTGAGGATCTATTCGGACTTCCAAGGGATAGAGTGATACTAAGCGGCGGCCTTACTCCTGAGAATGTTCCCCGCGTGGTTGAAAGGTATAGGCCCTTTGGGGTGGATGTTTCCTCTGGGGTGGAGGATGCTCCGGGGGTGAAAAACAAAAAACTTATCAAGCTCTTTGTGGAAAGGGCAAAGGGGGAAAAACTATGAAGGGCTTTTACGGAAGATACGGGGGGAGGTTTATACCAGAAACACTCATACCCGCCGTTGAGGAGCTGGAGGAGGCCTTTGAGGCGTTTAAGAAGGATAAGGAGGCTCAAAGAGAGCTTGACGAACTTTTAAAAAGCTATGCGGGAAGGCCCACTCCCATAACATACGCAAAAAGGATGTCGGAGGCTTACGGCTTTGAGCTTTACCTGAAGAGGGAGGATCTCCTGCACACAGGCGCCCACAAGATAAACAACACCTTGGGTCAGGCAATGCTCACCAAGTTCATGGGAAAAAGGCGCATAATCGCCGAAACGGGGGCGGGACAGCACGGGGTCGCCACAGCCACCGCTGCAGCCCTTTTGGGGCTTGAGTGCGTCATATACATGGGGGCGGTGGATGCCCAAAGGCAGGCTCCCAATGTTAAGCGCATGAAGCTTTTGGGGGCGGAGGTGAGAATAGTTGAGGAGGGAAGCAGAACCTTAAAAGATGCCATAAACGCCGCCCTTAAGGACTGGGTTACCAACGTGAAGACCACCCACTACCTTATAGGCTCTGTTGTGGGTCCACATCCTTTTCCTGAGATAGTGGCGTATTTCCAGTCTGTCATAGGCAGGGAGGCGAGGGCTCACTTTGAGGAAAAGGGTTTTTATCCCGATGCAGTGGTTGCCTGTGTGGGAGGGGGAAGCAACGCCGTAGGGATATTCAGGGGATTTGTGGATCTGGATGTGGAGCTTATCGGCGTTGAGGCAGGAGGCACAGGAGACAATCTGGGGGAGCATGCAAGAACCTTGGGACTCGGAAAGCCCGGCATACTTCACGGTGCCTTCAGCTATCTTCTTTACGACGAAAACGGTCAGGTTCTTCCCGTTCACTCGGTGTCTGCGGGACTGGACTATCCGGGGGTGGGTCCCGAGCACGCTCACCTGAAGGATACGGGAAGGGTTGAATACGCCTATTGTAGGGATGAAGATGCCCTCTTTGCCTTTAAGGAACTTTCGCGCCTTGAGGGCATTATTCCTGCTTTGGAAAGTTCCCACGCCCTTGGATTTCTGCTGAAACACAGGGAGCGCTTTGAGGGGAAAAAAGTGCTTGTGAACCTTTCGGGAAGGGGAGACAAGGATCTCGGTATAGTGCTTGGAGGTGGGTTATGAAGGGGCTTTACCTTATTGCAGGGTATCCGGATTTTGAAACATTTTCCCGTGCGGTTGAGATAGCAGAAGCCGCAGGCTTTGACTTTATAGAGGTGGGGATACCTTTCAGCGATCCTGTGGCAGACGGTCCGTTTCTAACAAAGGCTGCCCAGGAAGCCATAAAAAAGGGGGTAAGCTTTGAAAGGGCGCTTGATTGGATGAGATCCTATAAAGGTTCATTAAAACTTTACGTCATGACATATGCCAATGTGCTCTGGGCAATGGGTCTTGAGAAGGCTTCAAAGGAGCTGGAAAAGGTGGGGGTTGAAGGCGTTATAGTTGCGGATCTTCCCAACTCCGAGCACGGCTTTTTCAAAAGCAATGGTTTTTCCCTGCCTTTGATCTCCTTTGCCACGCCTGAAAGCAGAAGAAAAGACATAAAGGAGCTTGAGAAGGTGAACGAAGGCTTCATTTACTTCGTCTCTGTCAGGGGAACCACAGGGGGAAGGTTCAATCCCGATGAGGAAACTAAGGAAAAGATTTTGCATCTCAAAAATCACTGTAAGGTTCCTGTGGTGCTGGGCTTTGGCATATCCACCAAGGAGGATGCCGAGGAGGCTTTAAAACTTGCCCACGGCTTTGTCATCGGCACAGAGGCAGTGAGGAGGCTCTCTTCAGGGATTAAAGATTTTGAGAGTTGGTGTTTTGAAATAGGAAAGGTATAATAGATAAGCAAAGTTCTATACGAAGGCGGAGCGTGCCATCTGCTGTGCGGAAGTATTCTATTTGGATAAACAGAAAGTTGAAAAGGCCAAATACTGCTTCCCTCCTATATTAGTCTTTATACTAAGCTTATGTCCCATTCTATAGGGGGGCAGTATAGAGATG
>JALVZS010000002.1 GCA_027022065.1 bacterium | reverse complement strand
GCTGCAAAGGGGCAGGAGGATTTTGGTAATTATGCGGTTATACGCTCTCCTATCGTTGGCACTTTCTACAGGGCGCCTTCTCCTGATGCACCTCCCTATGTGGAGGTGGGGGACATTGTGGAGAAGGGGCAGGTGCTCTGTATCGTTGAGGCCATGAAGATTATGAATGAGATAGAAAGTGATGTTAGAGGCAGGATAGTTAAGATACTCGTGGAAAACGCCCAACCTGTGGAGTACGGTCAGCCCCTTTTCCTCATAGAGCCTCTGGAGTAGCGTATGTTCAAAAGGGTCCTTGTGGCCAACCGTGGTGAGATCGCCCTTCGTGTGATACGCACCCTTAAGGAGATGGGGATAGAGTCTGTGATGGTCTACTCTGAGGCGGATGCGGATACGCTTCCCGTTAAGCTTGCGGATAGGTCCGTGTGCGTTGGTCCTCCGGAGCCTGCTCGAAGTTACCTTAACATCCACAACATCCTGACTGCTGCTGAGATAACGGGATGCGAGGCGGTGCACCCTGGGTATGGATTTTTGGCTGAGAACGCCAACTTTGCTGAGCTCTGTCTTGAGATGGGGTTGAAGTTCATAGGTCCCTCTCCTGAGGTGATAAGGCTTATGGGGAACAAAACGGAGGCCATTGCCGCTGCCAAAAGGGCAGGCGTTCCCACTGTTCCTGGAAGCGATGGTCCTGTCTCTTCCATTGATGAGGCAAAGGCTGTGGCGTCTGAAATAGGTTATCCTGTGCTCTTGAAGGCTGCCGCAGGTGGCGGCGGAAGGGGGATGAGACTAGTTTTGAACGAGGTACAGCTGGAGAAGGCCTATGATGCTGCAAAAAGCGAGGCAGAGGCAGGCTTTGGAGATTCTACGCTTTATCTTGAGAAGTGCATAGTGGGGGCAAGACACATAGAGGTTCAAATAATGACTGATGAGCACGGGAATGTGCTACACCTCGGCGAGAGGGAGTGTTCGGTTCAGAGAAGGCACCAAAAGCTATTGGAGGAGGCTCCGGCGGTTATTGATCAGAAGCTGAGGGAGTCTCTCTGGAGGGATGCTGTAAAGCTTGCCCGTTATGTGGGCTACACCGGAGCAGGCACGGTGGAGTTTCTCGTGGATGCGGAGGGAAACCACTACTTTATTGAGATGAATACCCGCATACAGGTGGAGCATCCTGTAACTGAGATGATCACGGGGCTTGATATTGTGAGGCTTCAGGTTTTGGTTGCAGATGGCCAGAAGCTTCCTCTAGCGCAGAGGGATGTTTCCTTTAGGGGATGGGCCATTGAGATGAGGATAAACGCCGAGGATCCTGAGACCTTTGCCCCATCACCTGGAAAGATAAAAAAGTTGGTCTTTCCCGGTGGCCCTGGCGTCAGGATTGATACGGCGGTTTATCAGGGCTACACTATCCCGCCCTACTACGATTCCATGATAGCAAAGCTGATCGTGCACGGCGACAACAGATTTCACGCCATAAGGAGGGCGTTGAGGGCTTTGGATGAGCTTGTGATTGAGGGGGTGAAGACTACAATCCCTCTTCACAGGATGATCCTCTCCCACGAGGACTTTGTCAATGCCAATATTTCAGTCAAGTGGCTTGAGTCCCTGCTATGATCTGCTAATAGTAAAGCTCTCCTCCCTTGGCGATGTGGTTCACGCCCTAGGGGCAGTTTCCATTGTGAAAAGAAAGCTGGATGTCAAAGTGGCATGGCTTGTGAACGAGGCCTATCTGCCTCTTTTTGAGGGCGTTTCTTTTGTGGATGAGCTTGTAACTCCCAGAGATGCCAGAAGGCTTTTTAGACGCTTTGAACTGGCAATTGACCTTCAGGGGCTTGTTAGGTCCGCTCTTTGGTCGTTCTTTCTTGCCAAACACAGGTGGGGCTTTTCTTTAAGTGCTTTGAGGGAGCCTTTGGCAGGGCTGCTTTACACGGAGAGGTTTAGCCCTATAAAAGCCCATGTGGTAGAGATGCAGAGGGAGCTTATCTGTGCCTGCTTGGGTATTGAGGACGACGGAATATATGACTTTGGCATAAGGGTTTTTGAGCATGAAAGGGAGAAGGTGAAAAGGTTTCTGCCAGAGGAGTTTGTGCTTGTGGTTCCCTCTGCAGGCTGGAGGACGAAAGAGCTTTCCGTTGAGTGGTGTTTAGACTTTTTAGGTCAGTGGTTGAGGATAACAGATGTGCCTGTGCTTTTTATGCCAGGGATGGGGGATAAAAGGAGGCTCTTCTGTCTTGGTGAGTGGCTTCTTCCGGAGCTTTCTCTAAGAGATGCCATGGCTGTGATCTCTTTAAGTAGGGCTGTGGTGGCACCTGATACGGGCTTTTTGCACATTGCGGATGCTTTAGGGGTTCCGTGTTTAGGCCTTTACTGTGCCTCGTTAGGAGAAAGAAACGGCCCATTTCTGTCAAAGAGCTTTGTTACCTGCAACTGCCCCTCTTACGGCTGCTGGAGGAAGAAGTGTCCTTCGCTTTGCACCTCTTCCATACCAGTGGAAGAGGTGGTAAACTTCCTCTTAGGGCTTTTGGAGGGAAGCAGTGGAGTTTATAGATCTAAAGAGGCAGTACAGGCGCATAGAGAGCGAGGTTAAAGAAGCTATAGATAGGGTTCTGAGTTCCTGCCGTTTCATCCTTGGACCGGAGGTGGAGGCCTTTGAGGAGGAAATTGCGGCCTTTGTTGGAGTTTCCCATGCCGTATCCTGCTCCTCTGGAACGGATGCCCTTCTTCTTTCTCTTATGGCCATAGGGGTGGGTTCAGGAGACGAGGTGATTGTTCCCGCCTTTTCCTTTTTTGCCACGGCAGAGGTGGTTGCCCTTTTAGGAGCAAAGCCCGTTTTTGTAGATATTTTGCCTGACACCTACAACATAGACCCTGAGGCTGTAAAAAGGGCCATAACGGAGAGAACAAAGGCCATCATAGCTGTGAGTCTATTCGGTCAGTGTGCGGAACTTGAGGAACTTATGAGAGTAGCCAATGATGCCGGGGTTTACCTCATAGAGGATGCGGCTCAGTCCTTTGGAGCCACCCACAGGGGGAAGAGATCCTGTAGCATAGCCCACATATCCGCCACAAGCTTTTTTCCTGCAAAGCCCTTGGGATGTTATGGGGATGGTGGTTGTGTGTTTACTGATGACGACGAGATGGCGGAGAGGCTCAGGGCCTTGAGAAACCACGGACAGACCGCCCGCTATAAGCACAGGTACATAGGTATAAACGGAAGGCTTGATGCCATACAGGCTGCCATTTTGAGGGTGAAGCTAAAGATATTTCCAGAGGAGCTGGAGTTAAGGGAGATTGCTGCGGGAAGATATGATGCCCTTTTGAGGGAAAAGGGCATAGATCCTCCTGTGGTTAAGGATTACAACACATCTGTTTACGCTCAGTATACAGTTAGGGTTCCGAATAGAGACTGGGTGGCTCGGTACCTAACAGAAAGCGGCATACCAGTAGCTATTCACTATCCTATCCCCTTGCCCTACCAGGAGGCCTTCTCATACCTGGGTCATAAAGATGGGGATTTTCCCGTTGCCGAGGAAGCTTCAAAACAGGTTTTGAGTATTCCCTTCCATCCCTACATAAACATTGAAGAACAGATCAGGGTAGTTGAGGCTTTGAGCGAAGCTATTGCTTTTTCTGAGAAATAGGCCTAATCTAGAATAGGTTTTCTTGTTCTCATCTCTTCTAGGAGGTGGCAGGATGAGTGTAAGTATTCTGGTTATCATTGGTTTGGTGCTTTACTTTTTGCTCTACTACATTTACGGGAAGTTTCTTGAGCACAAGGTAGTTGAGGTGAGGGATGAGCCCACTCCTGCTGTGAGGCTCTACGATGGCGTGGATTATGTTCCTGCCAACAAGTATGTGCTCTTCGGCCACCACTTTGCCTCCATTGCTGGAGCGGGTCCCATAGTGGGTCCTGCCATAGGCATAGCCTGGGGATGGGTGCCTGCCCTTGCCTGGGTGTGGTTGGGCAATGTGTTCATCGGTGCGGTTCATGATTATCTCTCTCTTATGAGCTCTGTGCGCTACGACGGCCATTCCATCCAGTGGATAGCGGGAAGGGTGATAAAGAAGAGAACGGGCTACATCTTTGCCATCTTCATCTTCTTCGTGCTGGTACTGGTGGTGGCTGCCTTTGGTGCAGTATTGGGCAAGCTCTTTGTGAAGATACCTGCCGTTCCCACCGCTTATCTCATCAAGATAGCAGGTGCCCTTATTTTGGGAGCCATGCTCTACAGGATGAATGTGGGCCTTGGCATCGGTACCTTGTTTGCCGCTTTGTGGATAGCCCTTTCTATTTGGCTGGGCAAGGCGTTTCCCATTCCCGCAAAGTATCACATATGGATGATTGTGTTCTTCTTCTACATCGTTATTGCTGCATCCATTCCTGTGCATGTGCTCCTTCAGCCCAGGGACTTTATGAACTCCCTACTTCTTGTAGGCGGCCTTATACTGGGCGGTCTTGCTGCTATACTTTCCTTTAAGAGCGTTTCCATTCCCGCCTTCACCTCTTTCACTCCTAAGGTTATAGCTGGTCAGCCCACGCCCTTCTGGCCTGCTATTGTGCTTATAATAGCCTGTGGTTCCCTTTCGGGCTTCCACTCCCTGGTAGCTTCTGGAACCTCCTCAAAGCAGCTGTCTAAGGAAGAGGAAGGACTCTTTGTGGGCTACGGTTCCATGCTGGCAGAGGGATTTCTTTCAACCATAGTTGTGGCCTGTATAGGTGCCTTTGGTATGAGCATTGTTCCTAAGCTTCTTGCGGATCAGATGAAGACCGCCTCGGGCTTTGCCGCTCACATACTTGCCGCTGAAAAGAGTGCGGGTGGTCCTGCGGGTTTCTTTGCCAAGTCATACGGAGTTACCGTGCATAATGTTCTGGGGCTACCAAAACAGTTTATGGTGATACTTGCTTCCATGTGGGTGGCTTCCTTTGCCATGACCACCCTTGATACCACAAACAGGCTTGCAAGGTATACCTTTGCCGAGCTGCTTGAACCCTTTGAGGAGGCTGCTCCTGCTGTTTATAGCTTCTTCACCAACAGGTGGGTGGCGTCCATTATTCCTGCTGCCATAGGAATCTTCCTAGCCTGGACCGGTGCCTGGCATGTGGTATGGCCTGCCTTTAGCGGGGCTAATCAGATGCTGGCTTCCATTGCTCTGCTTACAGTTGCAGCTTGGGTTATCAGGGTGCAGAAGAAGCCCGGCTTTATGGTTATGCTTCCTGCCCTTTTCCTCTGGGTTACAGTTACTGCTGCACTGATTTGGTATCTCGTTAAGCCCGTTCCTGTTTACATCCACAAAAATCCTGTGCAGGGTTATGCCATAGCCATAATGGTTGTTATCATGCTGCTTCTTAACTTCATGCTGATTCTGGACTTCTTCCTTTCAAAGGGAGAAGAGGTGGAATCCTATGAATC
>JALVZS010000001.1 GCA_027022065.1 bacterium | reverse complement strand
AGGAGGGTAAGTTCCCTGGTATCTTATTACTTCACAAGGATGCAGGATCTCATGACGGACATAAAAGAAGGGAAATTTGGTAGCAGGATAGAGTTTAAAGAGGGAGACAGGGACGAGTTTGCCGAGTTGGCCCACGAATTTAACGAGGTGATGGAGCTTCTTGAGGAGAATGTGGGAGCCATAATCAATAGGGCAAGGCAGGTTCTTGAAAGCAGGATCGTAAAGGCGGGCAAGCTCTTTTTGGATGGAAATCCTGTAATCGTGGCTAAGAAGGTAGTGGATGTGCTGGTTGATGTTAACAGGTACAAGACCGTTATAGAGAGCGACTACTCAAGGATGGAGGTTTACAGGCACCTTGAGGTGGTGCTGGAGGAGAAGTTCGGCGTGAAGGATGTTATAGTCTTTGAGCTGAACGAAAGCAAAAACAGGTTTGAGCCTGTCTTTGAGGGAGACATTCGGAGGGTGCCTCTGGATGTGGTGGTGAATCCATCGTTGTGCAGGGCCAAGAGGACCATGGAGATGGTTGATTCTGAGGAATTTAAGGAGATATGCCCCTTTACCTCTGTGGGTGAGGATGAGTTTTGCCTTTGTATTCCCATGGTTATGGGGGGAGAGGTTAAGGGGGTGGTTAAGCTGGTTCATCCCAAAAAGGACAGAAAGGCCATTATTGAGCAACTGCCATTTATTGTTAAGTACATTGAGATAACCTCTCCCGTTGTTTATGCAAGCAAGCTTCTTGAGATAACCAAGGAGCAGGCACTTAAGGATGAGCTTACGGGTCTTTACAACAGGAGGTTCCTGGATACCTATCTTGAGAAGTACCTCAGCTTTGCCAAGAGGAAGGGCTTTACCGTGGGCTTCATCATGATTGATATAGATAACTTCAAGCGTGTTAACGACACTTACGGCCACAAAAACGGGGATATAGTGCTCAAGGAGGTTGCGCAGACCATTGTTAGATCTGTGCGTTCCTCTGATATTGTGGTGAGATACGGAGGGGAGGAGTTTTTGGTGATACTTCCAGAAGTCCAGGAGGGCAAGGCAGAGGTTGTGGCAGAAAAGATAAGAAGGGCTGTGGAGCTCTTAAACATAAGGCTTGAGGGCAAGACCATCCGCATAACCATAAGCGCTGGTGTGGCGGAGTATCCCAAGCACAGCGATGATATGTATCAAGTGATCAAGTATGCAGACATAGCCCTGTACAAGGCCAAAAAGACCGGCAAGAACAGGGTTGTGGTATTTGACGAAAGCTTAGCGGATTTCCTTGAGGAAGGAGAAGATGTCCACTAGCTTTTTAAGGCTTTCCTGGCTGGACCTCTTCAAGATGGCCCTTGATGTGAAGAGGGCAAGGGGGGATACCTTTGAGTTTTGCTCCATAATCAATGCGAAAAGCGGCCTATGTGATGGGGCCTGTGCTTTCTGTGCACAGGCCTTTCCTGAAAGGACGAAGGCTCCGGTGTATCCTCTGGTGGATCCTGAGGTGGTTCTTGATGGTGCTAAGAAAGCTAAGGAGAACAGGGCAAAAAGATACAGCATAGTTACCAGTGGGAAGAGGATAAATGATAAAGGATTTGGAAAGATTTTGGATGCAGTTAGGCTCGTTTTAAGGAAGGTTAAGATAGAGGTTGATGTGTCTTTGGGAATTATACCTAGGGATTATCTTGTGGAGCTGAAAAAAGCTGGAGTTAAAAGGGTTCACCACAACCTTGAAACATCCGAGAGGTTTTACCCCAGGATAACCACCAGGATAAAATGGGAGGACAAGTTCAAGTTTGCTCAAATGGTGAAAGAGGAGGGGCTTGAGCTCTGCTGTGGAGCCCTCTTGGGAATGGGGGAGGACGAGGAGGACTGGAGGCTTCTTGCCGATGCCCTTTATGAACTTCAGCCTGAATCTGTTCCCATAAACTTTCTCATACCCATAAAGGGAACGCCTCTTGAGAGCGCAAATTACCTTACTCCCACAAGGTGCCTTAAGGCCGTAAGCTACTTCAGGGTAAGGCTTCCCGATTCGGAGATAAGGCTCTGTGGTGGAAGGGAGCACAACTTGAGGGAGCTTCAGAGCCTTGCCGCTTTGGTAGTGGATGGCTTTATGGTGGGGGGCTATCTCACCAGGCCGGGAAGGGATCCGCAACTGGATCTACAGCTTGTTGAGGATCTGGGGCTAAAGCTCAACTGAGTCTGCTATGAAGGGTAAGAGGTCAAGCCTTTCCATTTTTCTTTTGGTGTAGGGTTTCTTTATGCCCTGGTAGGCAAGCTTGTAGTAATCTAGAGGAGGAGACAGCTCTACCACTTCCATGTACTTCTGGATGGCCATTTCTCTGCTTCCTATAAGATCGTAGTACCTTGCTATCCACAGGGTTATCTGGGCCTTCCTGGATCTACTCAGCTTGAAGTCCAAGGCTGATGACGCAAGCTTAAGTGCCCTTTCGTAGTTTCCAAGCTTAGCTTCAAGCCAAGAGGCAACCAAGTGGTACAGGGGTTCTGATGGGTCAAGCTCCAAGGCTTTGTTCACCTTTTCCAGAGTTGCCGTTGTGTCTGCAGTTTCCTCCCACTCAGAGCAGGCTTCAACAAAGCGTTTGAAGGCCTTTTCCTTAACATCGTCAAGCTTCGGTGCTTCTATGTCATCTATCGGTTCAATTTTGCCGTCAAACAGCAGAGAAAGTTTAAATCCCTTAAAAGTGCCTCTATTTGCTGGAACGGGACCATCTGATGCCCAAATGGCGTCTTTTGAGGTGGAGATTACACTGCTTGATATGTTGGATGCATTGGATATGGTGTGACCCAGTGCCCTTACCTCATTCACAGTGGGATCAAGGGAGTCAGAAAGAGCTTTTATCATCTCCTTTTCCGTTATGCTTCCCAGCTTTTCAAAGAGGAGGGCCTTTAGTCTTTTGTATCTTGCGTTGTTGTTTTCCACCCATACATAGGATGGGGCGTATTCGCCCTTTCGCATGTTTGGAGATATGTAGTTGTTGCTGTAGCAGAGGATTCTTTCCTCTGGGTAGATGAGGCCCATGCCCTTTGAGGAAAGCTCCACGGCCACTGCTTCTTTTTCCTGGGACAGGATTACGGTCCAGCCCGCCATGGGCTTCTCTTTCCTTAGGACATCTAAGGCCTCTGAAATGGAGGAGGAAAAATGTATGATTTTTGAGACAATGGTGGTTATAGGCCTTCTTAATAAGGATATCTCCCTTGTAAAATTTAGGTGCAGGCTGATGCAGAGGCCCTTTTCGTTTACAGCCGTTATCCCAGGACAGTACAGCCCTTCAGACAAAACATTTACGGTGGCCAGCGCTCCCTTAGGCCTTTCCACAAGTATGCAGTGCGCCTTTTCCCAGTACTTTCCTCCTATGTAATCCAGATTTCTGCCGTGGAATACATGGGCGTCTTTTGTGGCTTCTGGAAGGGCCACCGCCGTTGTGCATCCCATAAGCACAGCGGGAACATCCCTTTTAAACAGGTTGTCCGTTAGCGAAAGTAGGTAGTTCATCACATCTGGAGCGCAGCATGCAGGGAGCATCTTGGACTTAGGTATCTCCAATACCTCTGAAAGGCCTTTTAAAAATTCCCTGTCCTGGTGGTATATCCAGAGGCTCTTAAGCCTTAGAAGTGCTTTTATGGCTGAAGAGAGAAGCTTTTGCTTGATTTTGCTGTTTCTGTATGTGTGAAGGGCGGTCCTTTCTGGCGACTTGATGAAGTAATCTGCGCTTTCAAGAGCCTGTGGGGAAAGCCCGCTTCCCCACATCCTTCCCATCTCTTCCCAAGTGCCCTCTAAGAAGAAAACCTTCACTCTTTGCCCCTCTTTTCCAGATCCAGCTCGCTTCTTACCCTGTTCCCTCCTTCTCTTTTGGCTAGATAAAGCGCCATATCAGCCCTTTCTATAAGGGTTTTGGGCGTATCTCCCACGCATACCTCTGCCACTCCTATGCTCATAGAGGGGTTGAATCTTATCTTCCCCTTAATCACCACCTCTTGCTCGTTGACCCTTTTAAGTAGCCTTTCGGCAACCTTTACGGCTTCCTCTATGGGGGCATGCACTATAACTGCAAACTCGTCTCCGCCGTATCTTGCTACAACATCGGGCTTTCTCAGCTCTTTCTTGATCATATTTGCTATCTGGGACAGGGCCTCATCTCCTGCAACATGGCCGTAGAGGTCGTTTATCTCCTTGAACTTGTCAAGGTCTATCATAAACAGGCAGAATGGCTCTCCCGTTTTGTTGAAGTTTTCTATTTTGCTTCTCAGTATCTTTTCAAAGGAGGATCTATTCAGCACACCTGTTAAAGCATCCTGAGAGGACCAGATTACATATCTCAACATCTGCTCCTTTAGGTGGTTCAGTTGTTTGGTGGATAGAGAAAGCCTTTCCCTTATAGCCTTGTTCTCGGTGCGCAGTGCCTTTATCTCCTCAAGCACCAGCTCAACCAACCGTAGTATTTCCTCTTCTGTCTTTGTGCCTTCCAGTCTCTTTGATACGCCATTTAAGAACTTGTCGTATTTTTCAATGTTGGCTATGGTGCTTTCAATTATCTCTCCGCTGCTTGAAATGATTTCCCTTGTGCGTTCCTGCAGTGCTCTTAGCCTTTCTAGGGATATCTCCGTTCCTATGGTTTTTGAAACATCTAAAAGTGTGGCCATTATCTCTTCTCTTGATGGATCTTTCTTTCCCTCCATTATGAGCTTGCAGAAGGTGTAGAACCACAGGCGGTAGTTCTCTGGTATGGGGACTATGTCTGTGTCCACCATGAACTTAATGGCCTTTTTGACCGTCTGGGCCACTATAGTAAGGTCTTCTTTGGTGTGCCTTCCCTCTCTGACGCGTTTTATAAGCTCCTCTACTTTTTGCATACTCTCACTTCCAGGAGCTTTATCTGCTTTTCATCTGCTTCTTTTACAATAAAGGATACATTGTCAAGATCCAAAACATCCCCCCTTGAAGGAATTTTATCAAGAAAGTATGTAACAAGTCCTGCCACGGTTTCATATATCTCCCTTTTGGGAAGCTCAATACCTATCTTTTCCTCCAGCACATCCACGGGGGTGTTTCCGGGAACGAGAAACACCCCAGGACTTATTTCTTTGACCTCTGGCGAGGGGGCGAAGAGATCGTACTCATCCGCTATCTCACCCACCAGCTCCTCCAGTACATCCTCAATGGTGAGGATGCCTGTTGCGGCACCATACTCGTCCACCACCACTGCCAGAGGAAGCTTGTTTGCCTGCATCCTCTTTAGGGCGCTCCACACTGTTTCTATCTCGCTTACGAAAAGGGCCGGCTTCACATACTTCTCAATGAGATCTGTGGGAGGGACCTCCAGTATGTCAAATATGTTGAGCATCCCTTTTATGTTGTATATGTGCCTTTCGTAAACAGGAAAGCGTGTGTATCCTGTCTGACTTGAAGCCTCAATGGCTGCTTGAA